>CACYBT010000329.1 GCA_902772715.1 uncultured Succinivibrio sp. | reverse complement strand
TACAGGCCTTATCTGTAATTAATGATGAAAACTTCTTTGATGATATTTTTATCATGTGTACTAATGTTACCCATCCGAATCTATTATCGAAATTTAGACAACATGCGATTTTTGGAAAAGTTGACGAACCATATTACATGAGATTATGTGAGTTTCTTAATGACTTTGTAAGAATTCAATATGCTCAGCTCATGTCACCCCTAGTTGGCAATATGGGAGTCTCAGGAATTCTTCATTTAGGATTTGAAAACTTATACCTTTTCGGTCTTGATAATGGTAAAAAACAGGGACAGCAAAAATTACACTCACAGAATACCGTCTTATATAATCAGATTGGGCTTAAAGAAACAAATGATTACAACGAACTAAACCACCTTGTTCCAGGAAACTTTGGCGATATGTGTCAATCTGGAGTGTTATACGATGAATCTCGGGAATCAATAAGTTATCTCTTAAGAAAGTTTCAGGATAAAAACTCTGAAATTTGCTGTTATAACTGTTCAGATGGTGCCTTTATACAGCATACTCTGCCTTTACACTCTAGCGATGTTGCCGATAACTTTGATGCAAAAGAGCAATTAGACAAAAAAGATTTTTTTAACTACCTGACAAATGTTAGATCTTTTTATCTCAAAGTAAATGAACAAACCGTAAATAACATTTTCAAAACTCAAACATTTAAAAAAATCTGTAATGAAATTAAAGAAAAGTTTTCTTTTTCGTATTCGACCAAAAAAGAATGTCTTGTTAACATCTATGTATTACAAAAGTTTTTAGTAACGACTTGTGAAAACAAAGAAAATGAGTTTTATGTGACTCTAATTATGGGCAATATACAAATGACCTTAATCTCAATAATAAATTTGCTATATTTAGAAAAAAATGAAATCCAATGTTTAAAAAAAATCAAAAAGATTATTGAGATATTTAATGATTTTCTTACAGAAGCTCCTGATATTTTTGACTATATTCCAAATTATATAATGGGAAGACACAAAGATTTTTTTAAAAATGGAAAACTCGGAAAGGATATGCCTCACTGCAAGGCACCGCTGTTACCCCTTGAGCCATCAATTTTAAAAAACAGGTTTGATGATCCTGTAAAACATTTTGTCAAAAGATATGATTAGATAGCAACTTTACTTACCAGAGACGTCAATGTCAGACAATACAATAAATAGCCAAGAAAACTCATTATTAAGCGCAGATGATTTTGAGCAATTTAAACATAATACCTCCTTGCAAAAATATCTGTCGGAAATGTTACAAAAGCGCTTTGAGACAAATCTAGCCGCATTTGCACACTACTATCCTGAAATTTCAGAAAAATTTAAAAATTATGTATCGAAAAGGCCTTTTGAATTCTTCTGTACTGATAATGGTATCCCTAATGTTATTTTTTTAGACAACGGCAAAGTAATAAGTCAAAATTCCGATCCTATAGCCCACTGTAAAAATAAAGTAATCAATATTTTAAAGAATGAAAATCTCCACAACATTAATGTAAAAAATGAAAAAGATCCCTATGGTCAGATCCACTATAAATACATTAGTGCATGCTTAAACATAACAAAAGAATCAACTAAAGATACTCCCCAAAAACTATGTCAGCAAAAATATGTTCTAACCTGCATCTGTTTAGGTGTTGGGCTTGGTTACAGTCTTGCAGAATTATACGAGAGACTTACCCCGCAAAATCTCCTACTTATTGAACCAGATACAGATTTATTTTACACTTCACTGTTTACATTTGACTGGAATAATCTTTTAACTTATATCTTTGAAAACAGTTTACATATAGAAATTTTCTTTGAGAATGAATGGAATGAATTGTATGAACATTTATTCCTATATTTTAGTCAGCATGGACAATTTCTTCTTTATTCTTATTTCATTTTTCAAAACTCAGAGCATGAAAGATATACTGAATTAAAGAATAGTATTGATAAAAACTGGCTTTCTTTAAGAACTGGTGGTTTTTTTGATGATAGTCTATTTGGCGTGAGTCATGCCTGCAATGCAATTTTAAAACAAAAGAAATTTGTTAAAAAAGATGTTAATTTGGATAACTATAAAAATTATCCCGTCTTTATAGTTGGATCAGGACCATCTTTTGACAATGATCTTCACTTCATAAGAAAAAATCAGGACAAAGCGATAATTGTAGCATGTGGAACTGCTATTGACGTTTTATATCATGCAGGCATAAAACCAGATATATATGCTAATACAGAAAGAACCCCCGAAATTACACAGGCATTATCAGCCATTCCCGATAAAAATTTTTTTGAAGATATCTTTCTGATGTGCTCCGAAGTATGTCACCCCAATGTTACGAAACTATTCAAAAACACCCTAATTTTTTCCAAATATGATGAATATTTTATAAATTATCTTGAAAAACAATTTCCAAAAATTCCTAAAATTGCCAAGGTTGTCAGGATGAATCCTCTAGTTGCTAACATGGGCGTATCAGGAATATTAGCCTTAGGATTTGAAAAGTTATATTTATTTGGAATTGATTGCGGGAAAAAAAATGGAGAAAATTCTGCACATTCACACTATACAACTCTATACAAAAAAAGAGGTTATAGCGAAAACCAACAAGAATACCACACCTTTTTGCAGATTAAAGGAAATTTTGACTGCATTGTGAATACAAATCAGTTATATTTAGACTCAGCAAAAAATATTTCTCGCTCAATATATATTTACCAGAAAAAAAATCCTCAACTTGTATGTTTTAATTGTTCTGATGGAGTATATATTGAAAACACCGTATCAATACATTCAAATGATTTGATTAAGGAATTTGATTCAATAAGCAAGATCAATAAAAAAGATTTTGCAGATTACTTAACAGCTAACATCACAGTTAAAATTCCCATAAATACAGAAGAAATTAGATCAATTTTCTCAACTAATATTTTCAACAGGCTGTGTAACCTTATTATAAAAGAGTTAGAAATAACTTATGCAGAAAAAGTAGATTATCTAAAAAAAATGCAGAATATCTCTGAATTCCTATCCTCATTTTTCAAAAATTATTCTGCTTTTTATGCTTCTCTTATTGATAATAGTTTGCAGCAGATGTTTGCAATTCTTGTAAAGATAATATATGGGGATGCAGAAACCGATAAATCAAAACTAGAAAACTGTGTAAGGATAATCCAAGATTTTTTATTAGAAGCACAACAGTTATTTTCATATCTGCCAGACTACGTTATAGGAGAACATCGAAAATATTTTCCGAATAATAAAGTCGGTAAAGATACTGTTTCTTTCCCAGCACCATTGTTTCCAGATTTAATTAGTATTATTAAAAAAGACTATCAAGACGACATAACAATATTTGAAAAGAAGTATGACTAGCAGAAGGGAATCATGTCACAGAAAATCATCGAACTAGAGAAAGAAAAAACAGAAGAATCAATCGCAACCACAGGTGACACAATCTCTATTGCCGAGATAAAAAAAGCAAAGGAAAATCAGTCGCTACAAAATCAAATGGCTGCATCTCTTATAGAACGCTATGAAAATAACATTAAAGCCCTAAAGAAATATCAGCCTGCTATTGCAGAACAATTTGAAAATTATCAGGTTAAACGTCCGATTGAATTCTTTTGCAACGAAAATTTAATTGCTAATTTAGTTTTTACCGATACCAACGAGATAGTATATCCTTACAAAAATCCTGTTGAATACTGTAAAAGCCACGTCATACATCATATCAGTAAGGACACAATTAATACCTATTCTTTTAAAAATGACGATGATCCGTACGGTCAACTACATTTTAAATACTTTAAGGCTTGCTTAAATGTTACTGATTTATCACAACATGAAGCGATCATATTAAAAGATCTCAATGTAATTCCCACCTTTGTGTGTGTAGGTATTGATCTTGGTTATCACTTAAATGAACTATATGAAAGACTTGATATTCAGCAACTTATCCTTATAGAGCCTAATTCAGATCTCTTTTATGCTTCACTATATACCTTTGATTGGAATAATCTCTTAACCTACATATACGAAAATAATAAAAAAATCGGAATTTTTCTTGACAGTCAATGGGATAAATTACAGGATGCTCTCACCTTGTATTTTGTAAAACATGGAGTTTACAAGTTATTTGTCAATTATTTTTACACCGCTCCATGCTCTACAAATTATCTTAACCTAACACAGCGAATTCAATATACTTGGACAAACCATAAAAGTTTAAGTTTCTTTGACGATGACATTTTTGCAATAAATCATAGTTGTACTTCGATTTTAAACCACAAACATTTTGTAAAGAAAGGTAACGTAGATAACAAATATAGAAATCTGCCTGTTTTTATCATTGGCGCAGGACCTTCCCTAGATGATGACATTGCCTTTTTAAGAGCAAATCAGGATAAGGCTTTAATTATTGCCTGTGGCACTGCCATTGATGCACTCTATCATGCAGGCATAAAGCCTGATTTTTTTGCAAGCACTGAAAGAACCCCCGAACTCTACCAATTATTGGAAAAAATCCCAGACGAAAGCTTTTTTGATGATATTATTTTACTTGCAACTGATGTCTGTCATCCCAAACTCGCTTCTTTCTTTAAAAATACAGCAATTTTTTCCAAATATGATGAATTTTTTCTGACATATTTAAAGATAAACTATCCACAAATTCCTGAAATAAATGTTGCCTATAGGATCAATCCTCTTGTTGCCAATATGGCAATTTCAGCTGTATTAGCTCTAGGTTTCACAGAATTTTATTTATTTGGTATAGATAACGGAAAAAAAGAAAATATCAAAGCAATACACTCTAGTTACACATCTTTATACAAAAATTATGGATTTTCAGAGAAAGTTCCCGAATACGAAGTCAGTAAACTAATTAAAGGAAACTTTGAGGGATCCTGCAATACTAATTATATCTATAAAAGTTGCATAGATAGCATAACGAAATCTCTTAGGCTTTATAAAGAACAAAATAGTGAAATAAAGTGTATCAATTGCTCAGATGGCGCGTTTATACCCGAAACAATTCCAATGCATTCAAGAGAACTTGTCAACTTATTTAAAGTTAAAGAAAAAATCGCCAAAGTAAGTTTTAAAAACTACATGAATAATATAAAGACTACAGAACTGCCACTTAATTTACCGCAGTTAAAATCTGTATTATCAACAGAAACATTTAGAAAACTATGTGATAGCATTAAAAATATGATAAAAAAAGATTATCAATCAAGACAAGAAATTATAGAAAGTATGCAAGATATTTCAGAATTTTGCGATGAAATGTTCAGCAAAATTTCTGGATTTTATACAAACCTTATAATGCACAGCATTCAGCATTTTTTCATCATTTTAAATACTCAGATTTTCTCATTTCATGATGAAAAAAAATGTATTGCAATAGCAAATAAAACCTTTCCGATAATAACCGATTTTTTAACAGAAGCTCCTGAAATATTCGACTATATACCAAATTATGTCATAGGCGAACACCGCAAATTTTTCAAAGACGGAAAAATAGGTAGAGATATGACTAATTGTAAGGCCCCCAAACTTCCAGAGGAAATCAATATTATCAAAAGGGACTACGCAGATCCGCTACTAAAATTTGAAAAAAAGTATCAGTAAGCAAAATTTTCAAATTTAACGCATATGTAAAAACATCATGATCAACATCCGAATCCAAGGTAACAGACATAATGAATAAAACCGAACTTTCATTAAAAGAAATTCAAGAATGCGTAAATAGTTGCAAAAATAATGCAGATTTAGAAAACTTCCTCGCATCAAGATTTAGCGATAATTTTATTGCTTTGGAAAAATATTTTCCTGATATTGCAGTGTATTTTAAAAACTATAATCCCAAACAAAATATCGAATTTTTTTGTACAGAAAATCGTATTCCAAACGTTTACTTGCCTGATTCACATCAATGTTTATATCCATATACAGATCCTTTTGAAGTATGTAAAAAACAGGTACAGGATAAAATCAACAATGCCACTTTAGAAATTAATTATTTTGGAATTGAAAACGATCCTTACGGACAAATATCTTATAAATACTGCAATCAGGCCGTCAGACTTTCAGAAAATAATACTAACAGTGAAGTATTTATCAAAGATCTTGAAACTATATCTAATTGTTTAATGCTTGGCTGTGGGTTAGGATATCAGTTGGCCTATTTATATGAACAAAAAGAAATATTCAATTTAGTTTTAATTGAGCCAGATACTGACTTTTTTTTCTCATCGCTATTTACCTTTGATTGGGCAAATTTACTTGATTATATTCATAATAGTAATCTGCATATAAAAATAATTCTAGAGTCTAATTTTGATAGAATTTATAACGAACTTCAACAGTATTACCTTTCAGTTGGTGTATTTCTTACCAATTCCATTTTCTTTTACAAACATTATTCAAATAAGCAAATCAATAGCCTTGAGAAACATATTTTTGAAAAATACGATTTTTTAAACTTTGGATATGGTTTTTTTGATGATTATATTTTTGGTATAAGCCATGCATATTACTCAATAAAAAATAACTCTCATTTTGTTTTACAGAATAAAAAACTTAAGGACGGTTATGCTGACTATCCGGTATTTATAATTGGCTCTGGTCCTTCTTTGGACAATGACATTGATTGTATTAGAAAATTTCAGGATAAAGCAATAATCATAGCATGCGGTACAGGATTAGATACTCTTTATCACGCAGGAGTTAAACCGGATTTTTATGCAGTTACAGAAAGAGTTCCAGAAATTATGCAAGCAATAAACATAATTCCAGATGAAAAGTTTTTTTGCGACATAACGCTACTAACCACAGAAGTATGCCATCCTTATGTTGTCAAAAAATTTAAACAGCAGGCAATTTTTGGAAAGAATAACGAAATACTAATAAGATATATTAATGATAATTATTTATCGCATTCCCCTATTCAGGAAATCAACTTCATAAATCCT
>CACYBT010000328.1 GCA_902772715.1 uncultured Succinivibrio sp. | reverse complement strand
CCAATAAAATGCTATATAATGTCAATGTTATTGACTTACATACCGAGGCTATTCTGTGCTGAATAAATATCTTAAAAACATTTTCTGGGCTGCACTTTTGAGTGTGGGAAGTATAGGCGTATGTACTGCTACCTTCTATTATCAGACTTTAGGAGACCTTCCTGATGTCAATCAGTTAAAGGAAGTCACACTCGAGACTCCCATGAAGATCTATACTGCTGACAACAAGCTTATAGGAGAGTTTGGTGAGGCTAAAAGAGTACCTATTTCCTTTGACAAGATCCCAGATAAACTGAAGAAGGCTTTTTTGGCTATCGAAGATACCCGTTTCTATGACCACAGCGGAATTGATCCTATTGGTATTTTTCGAGCAGCCTTAGTTTCTGTCACCTCAGCATCGGCAAAACAGGGAGCCAGTACTATTACACAGCAGGTAGCGCGTAACTTCTTTTTAACTCGTGAAAAAACCATTCAGAGAAAGCTTAAGGAAATTTTTATTTCCCTGCGTATTGAGCAGATCCTGACCAAAGAGGAAATATTTGAACTATATTTAAATAAAATCGCCCTGGGGCACCGTTCCTACGGTGTGGTAGCCGCCGCCCAGACTTATTATGGCAAAACTCTCGACGAATTGACTTTAGGTGAGATGGCCACCATCGCAGGTTTACCCAAGGCACCATCCATTCTCAATCCAATTTCCCATCCCGAGCGTTCAAAAGAACGCCGTCATCTGGTCTTAGACCGCATGCTGTCCTTAGGATACATTACCAAAGAAGAATTCAAAAAAGCAGACAATGAACCCTATAAAGCCGAATTTCATTCTTCAAAACTAGAGTCTTATGCTCCTTATGTTGCAGAAAGCGTGCGCCAAAGTATCATTGAAAAATATGGAGACAGAGCCTATACCGATGGTTTTGAGATTTACACCACTGTTTTATCAAAAGATCAGGAGGCTGCTCATTACGCGGTATTCAAAGGTGTCACGGACTATGATAGAAGACATGGATATCGCGGGGCAAGCGACAATATTACCGACAAGGAAAACGATAAGACCAAAAGCTTTGATCTCGATAAATACCTGTATGCTGCTGATAAGTTTCATTATATAAAACCGGCTATTGTAAGAGAAGTAAATGATGCGGAGAAATTACTTAAGGCCATAGGCAGAAATCAGGAAAAAATAGTAATTACTTTTGATAATCTCAAGTGGGCTGCTCCTTTTGTGTCAGATCGACGTCAGGGACCAAGTCCCAAAAAGGTTTCAGATGTAGCCCATGTCGGTGATCTCATTTACTACTACATCAATGACAAAAAAGAGGCTGAACTAATGCAGATCCCAGAAGTAGAAGCCTCAATTGTCGCCTTAAACCAGTACAATGGTGCAATATTGGCCTTAGTGGGCGGTTATGATTTTGCCAAAAGCAAATTTGACAGAGTAACCCAGTCAGTACGTCAGACCGGTTCCAATTTCAAACCGTTTCTATATTCTGCTGCAGTGGCACGAGGTATTAATATAAATTCGGTTTTTCAGGATCTTCCAATAAAAACATGGGATCCTGGTTCGCAGACGTGGTGGATCCCCAAAAACTCACCTAACCGCTACGATGGAGCCATGACTTTAAGAGAAGGTCTTGCCCGTTCTAAAAATGTGGTTTCAATTCGTCTTATAAGACAAATCGGTGTACACAATGCAGTTGAACATATAAGTAAATTCGGCTTTAACATTCCTAAGAGCCAGCAGGTGGAGGCTATGGCCCTAGGTTCCGTGGAGGTAACACCTCTCGACCTTGTCCGTGGCTACGCAGTCTTTGCCAACGGTGGTTTTAAGGTTGAGCCTTATCTTATTACCACCATAAAACAGAATGGCAATGTCATTTTTGAGCAGAAACCAAAAATCGCCGATCCTAAGGCAGAAGATCTGGTCGTAAATGGTGTGACATTAGAATACCTTGAGGGCGCAAAACCTGCAGAAAATGCCGCAACCCAGGTACTATCGCATAAAAATGCTTTTATCATCGGTGATATTATGCGTTCGGTTATTTATGGCGGTAGTGGTATCTCTGGCTCATACTGGGGTACCGGCGGCAGAGCCAAAAAAATCACTGGCCGCGAGGATCTTCACGGCAAAACAGGAACCACCAACAATGTCCATGATGCCTGGTTTTCTGGATTTAACAATCACATAGTGGCCACAGCCTGGATGGGATTTGATTCTGATCGTGATCTTGGATACTCAAGAACCCAGGGGCCTGAGGGCGGCGCTTATTCAGCACTTCCTATTTGGGCTGAATTTATAAAAATTTCCCAGGATGGCAAACCTCAGGATCCAAGTCCTATACCTGAAGATCTGACTAAATGTTCAAACGGCATGGCCACAGACTGGTGCATTCGTGGTGGCAATACCATCATGGAAGGTGATGATGACAGCGTTAGCAGCTATCCAAATGATCCCGTACAACAGAAAAACCAGACGGAAATTGACACTTCCAAGGTTGATTCTGAAAATATATTTTAACAATTTGTTTTTAGTTTAAATTACAGAAAAGAAAAATGGCTATTACACTTAAAAATCCAAGCGAAATCGAAAAAATGAGAATTGTTGGTGCCGCCACTGCTAGGGTGCTAGAAATGATCTCTCCACATATTGTTCCTGGGGTAACCACTGACGAATTGGATCAAATCATGAATGATTATATAGAAAAAGTAGAAAATGCCAAAAGTGCGGATCTTGGCTATCGCGGTTACCCAAAAGCTACCTGCATCAGTGTTAATGAGGTGGTCTGTCACGGCATTCCCAATAATCATAAACTGCATCAGGGAGATATCGTCAATATTGATGTCACAGTGCTTAAAGACGGCTATCATGGTGACAGTTCTCGCATGTACATAGTAGGCAATCACACCTCCCCGCGCAATCATGCTTTGTGTAAATGCGCACAGGAATCCATGTATGCTGCCATCAGAACGATACATCCTGGTTCTAATCTTACAGAAATTGGTGCTGCTATCCAAAAGATTGCAGACAAAGCCGGATTCTCCATTGTCAGAGATTACTGCGGTCACGGCATAGGCGCAGGATTTCATGAAGAGCCTCAAGTCTTGCACTATAAAAACAATTATAACCTAGTTCTTGAAGCAGGAATGTGCTTTACCATTGAGCCGATGATTAATGCGGGAACCTTCAAGGTAAAGGTCAACAAAAAAGATGGCTGGACAGTAACCACACAGGATAAGCAGCCTTCGGCACAGTACGAGCATACTCTTTTGGTTCTGCCAGACGGAGTCGAGGTTTTGACCCTCAGAAGCGATGAGGATTTTCCAAGAATCATCACCCACTGACTTTATATCGATACTGCCAAAGCATAGGAGTTGACTTATGTTTGAAGGTCAAAATTCGAACACTGGTTTTGTTTATAAAGATCTAAAAACCGTGATCCCCTTTGAGATTGGTCAATATCCTATTTCAGATGTAAAAATGGGACGTGACACCTTAAACCGCTTTGCTGAATATCAGAAACAGCGTTTCACCGAAGGGTATAAAGCCAGAGAGCTGGTGCATTACGCCTCGGAAGTTATTGATGATTTCCTTTCAAGATATTTTTGGCATTTCTTTAAAGACTATAAAGAACATTTGGCCTTAATTGCGGTAGGAGGCTATGGCCGAAGAGAACAGTTTCCCTATTCTGACATTGATTTACTGATTGTCAGTGCCAAAGAAATTACCGACACTAATCTTAAAAACAATATTGAGTCTTTTATTTCAGTGCTGTGGGATCTTAAGCTTAAGGTCGGCTCATCAGTAAGATCTGTAAATCAGGCCGTGCTTTTCTCAAGAGACGATCAAACCATTATCACTAATCTTCTAGAAACACATTTTATCTGTGGCAATGAGACTATATACCTGGAGTTAAAGGACAGACTGCATAACGATGAATTTTGGAATGATGAACGTTTCTACAGAGTTAAACGCGAAGAGCAGGAAAATCGGTATCACTCTTTTCGAGACACCATGTTTTCCCTAGAGCCGGACATCAAAAACAATCCTGGAGCCCTACGCGATCTGCAAATGATGAAATGGCTGGCCATCAAGATTTTTAACCTGGAACCACCGGATAATCTTGAAACTATCGGACTTTTATCCAAATCTGAATATTCCTCCTATCTAGAATGTGAAAACTTTTTATTTACCATACGTTATGCTGAACACTGCATCAGTTCTAAAGATATCCTGAGGCTTGACAATCAGAAGGCGGTAGCCTCACTTTTAGGCTATGGCAATGAGGGCAACGCTCCCGTAGAAAACATGATGCGAGACCTTTATAAAACATTCCATACGGTAAAGGAACTTAACAATATCATCATGCAGGAGGTAGAGCAGCATATCTACAATCATGTCGGTGAGGAATTTTCCGAGCCTGTGTTCATAAATAACTCCTTTGTACAAAGGGGAGCCTACATTGATATTATCGATCAGGAACTGTTCAATACCGATCCCACAAAAATCCTTGATCTGTTCTTAACCATTGCTGTTCACAAGAATATCGATAAGATTCATTTCAACTGCCTGCGGGCTCTGCACGAGGGACTTGAGCGCGTAAAAAAAATCCCCCTCATAACCAATAAAGAATGTCGCACCGCCTTTAAGAGAATACTTACGGATAGAGAAAACGCTGACAAGACTCTAAACCTCATGCATATGACTAGAGTACTCTCCAACTATATGCCACAGTGGGCAAGAATAGAAGGTCTCGCTCAGTTTGACCGTTTTCATCTTTTTAGTGTGGATGAACACTCTATTCGCGTCGTACAGAATATTTTCAGGCTGTCAAAATCAAAGGATCCCTGCTACCAGCTCTACCGCAGTGTGTTCAAAAAAATAACCTCTATGAACGTTCTTATCACGGCCTCACTTTTACATGATATCGGCAAGGGGCGTGGAGGAAACCATGCTTTAAAAGGGGCAAAAGAAGCAGAAATATTCTGTCGTCTGCATAACTTTGACAGCTATGAAACCAAAATGATTACCTGGCTTATTGAATCTCATCTGTCATTTAATACTACTGCTACCAGAAGAGATATTACTGATCTTTCGGTAATCGACAGTTTCAGAAAATTCGTCAAAGACGAAGAACATCTTAATCAGTTATACTGTCTTACCGTGGCAGATATCAGCGCCACCAATGAAAATGCCTGGAACTCATGGAAAGACAACATTTTTCGCGAACTGTATCATGCTGTAAGGTTATCTCTTTCAGAAAACCTTACCGATCTCGAAACCAGTCTGAAACTAAAGTCGAGCGAAAATCTTTTTGTCATCTCCCAAAAAGCGGAGAAATACTGCAAAAAGAACGATATTGCCCGCTATCTGCGTGAATTTCCTCTTGAATACTTCATCCACTATCAAAGTGATGATATTGTTTGGCACATGCGTAATATTCTAAGATTTAAAGACAAGAACCGGCCGCTTATTCTTTTTTCACAAACGCCAAACATCGGCACCGAAGCACTTATTTTTACCTCCCAAAGTTCACCGTCTTTTTTTGGCAATCTGATGAACTCCATGGCTCTAAAACAGTTAAATGTATTTAGTGCCCAAATCTTTTTAACTCACAACTTCCACTTACTCTGTACGATTATGTTCCAGAATAAAAAAGGATTGCCACTTGATACAGAAAGACTCAATGGCTTAAGAAAGACCTTGCTCGAGAGTCTTAAAACTGAAACTGAAGAGCAGTTTGTCTTTAAAACAGAAAGAAAAATATTCGATATCAAAACCAAGATTTCCTTTTTGGAATCAGGGAGTTCCAAAAAAACACGTCTTGAAATTTCCACTCTTGACAGTCCAGGTCTTCTAGCCAAGATTGGCAAGATATTCGGAAACCTAGGTTTTATGATTGAGGCTGCAAGAATTACTACCACAGGGGCCAGAGCGGACGACTATTTCTCCATAACCGATATAAATGGTCTGCCCCTGTCAGAAGAACAGCAAGCAGTCCTTATAAAAGAGCTTACCTTGGCATTAGACAGTGGCAATTAACCAATATCTGCCCCCACAAAGAGACATTCGCATATAATTATTCTTGGGCATTTTTTATCTTATTGATATCCATGTAGCTTTCTTCATCTAGCGAAATGTCTGGCAATTCCTCACGATAGTATGAAAGATTTAACAGGGCGTTGGTCTGAATGATACAGGCCAGGCTTTTAACAAAATCTGCACGCCAATACTCAATAAGACCTTTTTGAACAAGCTCATCTGCATACGCACAGAGCTTTCTATAGTATTCAAGCCATAATTTGTTAAGCTTGTTAAGCACATTGGCATCCTCTGATGACACATTGGCAATAGCATCTAACCGATATTTATACTCCTTAGAATAAGTCTGATAAGCCTTGTCTAAGGAAAAGCCGCAAATATCAGCATCACGACTCGATATGCATTCACGTACTAGAAAATAATCTCCAAAACCGTAAAGTTTAAACAGAGACATCGTCACCAAAGACAGCTTTGCCCGAGGATTCTCCCCTACCGCATCATCAATTCCATCCGAAAAAAACATCGATTTAGTCCAGTTTACGGCAAAATTGTCCCATGCATCGCGCATACTCACATATAAATCAGTATTTAATGGAGAAGTACGCATGTAATCTGAAATCCAATTGACACACTCGGCAGAACCAAAAAAGAATTGAGCCCCATTGGCTCCGTCAAAGAAGGAACAGTGAGCCTCGAGTGGCTCTGAAGTAGTGGTTTTTCCTCCCATGCCATGGACAAACATGTTCTCAGGACTGAATTTAAGACCTTCTGGTTTACCCGCAAGATTCCAGACGCGCATCAGCATCTCCCGATAAATAATCGGTCTAATGGCCTGAGCCTGAGTTATATTAGGTAAGGATACCGTCAGTACACGATAAAAATCATTCCAGCACTTTAGGGCTTTTTCTAAAGTTTCAAGTGCAGACAGTGAACCTTTAAGACGCCGGTACAGTACAGCATCATATTTTAAAACCTCCATCTCGTAACGATTGTCCACATCATAGATAAGTGTGGTCGGATCTTTTTTATAATCCTTTATTTCATAATAGCTGCTAGGAAACTCACGCAACTGGATGTTTCCGATAAGAGAATACAGAATAAGATACCAATCGTTATTTGAGGCATCAACAGGTAAATTAAGTGGTGAATAAGGAGAAAGAGAAACTAACTCATTCCAATACTGTACATACTTGCTAAAGGACAGTTCCTTATCATTAAAAAGTGTATAAATATATGATAAAGGGCCTCTGCCGTCTTTTTTGTAGAAACGGTCAAGTGCTAATTTACACCCCTCTGAAGGATTGAATTTGTAACGGTCCTGACCTACTTTGACAGTACAAAGTTCATCAATATTCTCTGAACGGGCTGAATTAAAATGATCTCGTGGCCATAAAATTGAAGACAGTAAAGGATAATTGCACTTAAAATCACCGCTAAGACACAGGACAGTACATTCTGAGGCCACGTTACGGATTGTCATATCTGCTCCGCTCATACTTACATCAATAGTTTTGGGAATGCCCAAAAAATTAGCGGTATCCTCTTCAAAACATAGTTGAAGTTTTGAAGAATCAGGAATTGACAGCATCAGTGACTCATCAATCTGAATATCAATACTATTCCCAGAAACCTCAGCATAATATTCGTTTTCCTGTTCATCAGCCTTAAGCACCACCTTAATCACCGAGTCAGTCTCAAGCTTATGAGGGAGCAATAAGGTAAATCTATAGGAATTAGAAGAATTCTGAGAACATAACACCGCCTGTAATTGAGTTCCGCCATCACCATTAACAAATGCAGAAATTTCTGTTTCATTGTTAGGATAAGTCAGCTGTCCAGCTTCCCAGATATTAGCGGCCATGGCACTGCTACTAAAGACTGATAGCAAAAAAAACAAAAGACGCGATAATTTCATTTTGAAAGTACAAAACTTTATATTAGAACTTAATTAACATACAGATATAATTTAAAAATCTCCCACCCTGGCACTTGGAATTGCAAAATCAGGATGTTCCTGAGACCAGCCAGTATTCTGCTTAATGTCTGAGAGCTCCTGCAGATCATTGGCGTCCAACATAAAATGCATAAGACTGGCATTTTGCTGCATTCTCTTAATATCAGTGCTCTTGGCTATCGGCAATACTCCATTCTCTAAACAGAACTTCAGTAATACCTGAGCGGCAGAAACCTTATGTTTTGCTGCTATCTTTAAAACTGTTTTATCCGTTAAAAGAGCGGCTCTTCCAAGAGGAGACCAGGCCTCAACCACGATATTTTCCTTTTTACAGTAATCCACAACCTCCTGCTGCATATAGCCAGGATGGTATTCAATCTGGTTTACAACAGGCCGTTCAGCAGTTTTTAGAGCCTCAAAATGATGAACTAAGAAGTTGGAAACACCAATAGATTTTACCTTGCCTTCCTTTTTTAACAAGATAAAAGTCTCAAATGCCTCGTTTAAGTGCTCAATCCATTGTGCATCGGCACTATTACACCGTGGCCAATGAATAAGGAGCAAGTCAACATAATCTGTCTGGAGTTTTTTTAATGAGGACTCAAGAGAAGAGCGGATCCTAGAACTCTCCATATCATCCTTCCATACCTTGGTTGTTAAAAAAAACTCTTCTCGAGCAATTCCCGAAGATTTTATTCCCAATCCCACCGAAATCTCTGAACCATACAAAGAAGCGGTATCAAAATGCCGATAACCACAGGCAATTGCATCAGCAATAATGTTCTCCTGATGTAATCTGTCAAAGATCCCAAAAGTACCAAAACCCAAGGCAGGGATAGCATTTCCGTCTGCAAGTTGAAAATTGTTTTCTAAAGCAAAAATCTCCACAAAATCACACTCCAAACACCAAAAATTTTCTCAAACCCGAGTATTTCAATATTATACAACAGTGAAAAAATATTATATTTAGACAAAATTTAAATTCAAAAAAAATTTTTTATTAGATTGTCTGAACTATTTTCCGACTCATCCCTTAAACCTGGTTTAACCTGCCAAAAATTACATACAGATCTTGATTATGCTTATTTTTACTGTCAAAATAAGCCACGAGTTGACCGAGCAATCGCTGCCTAAATTGCGTGTATATAATCATATGCATACGAACTTAGGGAGAGGAAAGTCCGAGCTCCAAAGGACAAGGTGCCAGGTAACGCCTGGAGAGTGCGAACTCATGACAAGTGCAACAGAGAACAGACCGCCATTTTATGGTAAGGGTGAAACGGCGAGGTAAGAGCTCACCGCTTGAGTAGTAATACGCAAGGCATGGTAAACTCCACCTGGAGCAAAATCAAATAGGCCCTCTATAATCTGGTCCGGATTGAGGGCGGGTTGATTGCTGGAGCTAAAGAGCGATTTTTAGCCTAGATGAATGATTGCTACTGTAATACAGAACAGAACTCGGCTTATAGGTCAACTCATCATCAAAATGCTATTCTTCTGCCCTATTCTTTATTTTTAATGCATACTCGTAAAGGGTATTTTTCTTAACCCCGCAAAGTTCACTTAATACACCTACCACCTGCTTTAAAGGAGCGGTTTTGGTTAGTTCAATAAGTGCCGACGTAAGTTTAGAATCTATGACAGTGTCCTGTTGGTCATTCTCCGAACTGCCAATTATTACCACAAATTCGCCCTTAATTCTATCTGGAGATGCGGCTAAAAAAGCAGGAGCCTCGGAGGCTTTTAGTCTGTAAAATGACTCAAAAGTTTTGGTAAGTTCGCGACATATGGCAATTTTACGTTCTGGCAGAATAGCTGCAATCTGGGCTACTGTAGATGTAATCCTGCGAGGTGACTCATAAAAAACCGCTGTATAGTCAGCATGTTCAAGGCGCTTTAAACTTTCCTCAAGTTCACGTTCTTTTACTGGAAAAAAACCCAAAAACATAAACTTATCTGTAGGCAGGCCACTGCCTTCAAGTGCTGTGATAAGAGCGCAGGGCCCTGGTAGAGGAATGACCATAACGTTCTCTTTTACACAAATTGTAACCAGTTTATATCCGGGATCATTGATAAGTGGGGTACCAGCGTCAGAAATAAGTGCCACACTTCCACCATTTCTGACTTCATCAATAATCTTCTGCACACGCTCCTGTTCATTGTGATCATGACAGGAGAGCATTTTTTTTCCATGTATATTAAGGCTATCCAGTAAGATTTTTGAATGTCGAGTATCCTCTGCCGCTATCAGCGTAGCCTCCTTTAACACCTCTACTGCCCTTAAGGTTATATCACTTAAGTTTCCTATTGGAGTAGGAACTATATATAGTGCATTTTCAAGCATCATAAAACCTGCAACTCAATAAAATAAAAATTATGTAAAAGGTCCGAAGTAAGTTATTTGAACTGATTTTAGCATATCAGAGTTTAAAGTTTTGCACCCATTAACTGGGTGTTTGTTCTTG
>CACYBT010000327.1 GCA_902772715.1 uncultured Succinivibrio sp. | reverse complement strand
TTTTTTAGAAAAACTAGTCTATTTTTGGGGATTATGCTTGGTTTTTTGGGGTTTATTCTCTTTACGTATGTTGACTCTGCCAGACCTGTGCGCGGGGTTGCTATATTTCTAGTTGACTCTCTGCCTTTTTTTCTGTTTGTGCTACTTTTTTTCTCTTTCTGTAAGGTCCGCTTTTTGGAGATGAGACCACGTCGCTGGCATCTGATTCTATCTGTGTTTCAGATTGTGATGACAGGATGTATGGTGGCTTATATTGTTTTTTTTAATCCTGAATCACAAGTAAGACTGCTTATTGAAGGCTGTATTATCTGCCTTATTAGTCCAACTGCGGCGTCTGCTGCAGTCATAACAGGAAAACTTGGAGGTAATGAGTCAGCACAGGTTACTTACACAATAATCAGTAATTCAGTTGCCGCAATTTTTATTCCGCTTTATTTTCCATTTATTTGTAATACTACCTCAGGAAGTTTTATTACTGATGTGCTAATGATCTTGCATATGGTATTTCCTATTCTGATATTGCCATTGATGCTAAGTTTTCTTTTGCGTAGATTTACGCCAAAACTCCATCAATTTCTGACAGTTCTTGGTTCAAAAATCAGTTTTCCTTTGTGGATCTTTATTCTTATTATTCAGTCTGCACGTATTTTTTACAGTATTTATAAACTAAATAACAGTTATTTGGCTCTTATTTCTATGTTTCTAATTGGCTTGGTGTTTACTTTGGTTCTATTTTTTTTAGGACAGATGGTTGGAAATATTGATGGACAGAAAATTAGTGCCGGTCAGGGCCTAGGACAGAAAAACACTGTATTTGGGATCTGGGTGTCTATGCTGTACCTTTCTCCTTTAGTGGCTATTGTTCCTGGCTCCTATCTTTTATGGCAGAATCTGTTCAATGCTGTACAGATAATCTTTCGTGAGCGTGACAATGATAAAAGAGCAAAAGCTCATCTTCCTTTTTACCAAGAGTAGAAGATGCATATATTAAAAAAATTAAGACCATACACTTTGCTCATTGCACTGTTTATTGGGCTCATCTGTTTTCTTTTTTTTAAATTCTGTTCTTGTTCAGTGCCTTTGCGTCCTATTGGTCATTTAGTAGTGAACAATGTTTCAGTAATGCTTTTCATTATTTTATTTTTAGCCTTTTTAAAGATTGATTTTAAACAGATGTTGCCTAGTACCTGGCATTTTATTCTGCTTGCTTTTCAGCTTCTCATAACATTTATAATCACCATATTGTTATATTTATTTGACTTTGAGGATAAATTCTGGCTTGAAGGCGCTTTAATCTGTTTCATTACTCCAACTGCGGCCTCAGCATCTGTTATTACGGGTAAAATAGGAGGTAATGAGTCAGCACTTACAACCTATATTATTTTAAGTAACTTTGCTGCAGCCATTGGTATTCCTCTTTTTTTCCCGCTGATAACGGAACTTATGGGACAATCTTTTTTTCATGAGTGTTTAACTATTCTTTATAAGGTATCTCCTATTCTTATAGGTCCATTGTTTTTAGCGTTTATTGTCCGCCGTTTTTTTAAAAAACTGCATCATTTTTTGATTACTTCCGTAAAGGATCTCGGTTTTTATCTGTGGGCTGGTATTTTAATCGTGATGTCTGCTAAAACTATTGATAATATCTATGATTCTGGCCAGTCATCTCTTAGTATTAGCATTATGGCTTTAGAAGGACTGTTTTTAACTATTGTCCATTTTGCTGTCGGAAAGGGGATAGGTCAGATGTATAACAGAAGAATAAGCGCAGGACAGGCCTTAGGACAGAAGAATATGGTCTTTGGGATCTATATTTCCCTAACCTATTTAAATCCAGTAGTGGCAATTATTCCTGGAACGTATATTCTGTGGCAGAATCTTGTGAATGCATTTCAGATGTGGTACAGAGAGAAATTACTAGTTAAATGGCAACAAAAAGGAATACTTCCATACAGTGAATAACAGAGGCTTTGAAATTTCTACTCAAGCTTGTTTAAGATTGAAACTATGCGTTCTTTGAGCGTCTGCAGAATCTCACGATGATGCTGATTCTCTTCTTGGAGAATTATTTTCTCTCTCTTTAGTTCGGCAATTTCCTGTTCTGCTTTATGGAGGCGCAAAAACAGCGCCTCATATTGCTCTGTTAGATCCAAACTTTCAGTGTACAGTTTATCTAACTGCGACAAAAAAAGTTTTTCCTTGGGACTTAATTCGTCTTTATTCATTAGAGAATATATCTGCTGATATCCTCATCCTCGATAAGTTCGGTGAGGTGTTCATCCACATATTTGTCATCTATGACAATGGTAGATCCAGATTTGTCCGGAGCACTAAAAGAAATATCCTCAAGTATTTTTTCCATAATGGTATGTAGTCTTCTTGCCCCGATATTCTCGGTTCTTTCGTTGACTTTGAACGCGTCTTCGGCAATTCTCTTGATGGCACTATCATCAAATTTAATAGTGACATTTTCTGTACTCATTAACATTTCATATTGTTTGGTTAGACTATTATGAGGTTCTTTTAGGATCTTTTCAAAATCAGCAGCACTGAGGTCATCTAATTTCACACGAATAGGAAGACGTCCTTGCAGTTCTGGAATAAGATCGGATGGTTTGGACATTTGGAAAGCACCAGAGGCAATAAAGAGGATATGATCGGTCTTTATCATACCATACTTGGTGTTAACAGAAGAGCCTTCAATAAGAGGTAGAAGGTCACGCTGCACACCTTGACGGGAGACTGTACCACGGTCGTTGTTGCCATCCTGACATATTTTATCAATCTCATCAATAAAGACGACGCCGTGATTTTCTGCTAACTCGACTGCCTTGCTCTTCAGGTCGTCGACTTGCGTTAATTTAGAGGCTTCTTCTTCGGTAAGGATCTTAAAAGCATCCTTAATCTTCATTTTTTTTGTGATTTTCTTACGGTTACCCATGGAATTGAAAATGGATTGCAACTGATCATTAAGATCATCCATACCTGGAACACCACCCACAACATTAACCGTAGGACTCTGATCTGCAATCTCAATTTCTATTTCCTTCTCATCTAGGTCATGTTCTCTTAATTTCTTTCGAAACATCTGTCGTGCGGAGGAGTGGCTTTTTTCTTCATCTGTAGCACTTGGTGTGGGTAAAAGTACGTCCAAAATACGTTCTTCCGCAGCATCCTCTGCCTTGGTTCGATTGTGCTTGAAGGCATCCTCCTTCACAATCTTCATGGCAACGTCAGCAAGTTCACGGATGATAGATTCTACATCTTTTCCAACGTAACCTACTTCTGTATATTTGGTAGCCTCAACCTTCACAAAAGGTGCTTTTGCAAGTTTGGCAAGACGCCTTGCGATTTCGGTTTTGCCTACACCGGTAGGACCTGACATTAGAATATTTTTAGGGACAATATCAGCTCGGATATCAGGACTTAAATGCATTCTTCTCCAACGGTTACGCAGGGCTATAGCCACTGCTTTTTTTGCATCAGACTGGCCAATAATATATTTATCTAATTCGCTGACAATTTCACGTGGTGTAAGTTCGGACATATACTTTTATTTAATCCTGTGTTTTTTTGGTGGACTCTAATGTTTCAATGACATGATTTTCATTGGTGAAAACGCAAATATTACATGCGATTTCCAAAGATTTTTTTACGATTTCCTCTGCGCTTAAATCAGTGTTGTAGAACAGAGCGCGAGCGGCGGCCAAGGCATAGTTTCCGCCTGAGCCTGTTGCCAGTATATCGTCATCTAACTGTACTACATCACCTGTGCCTGTAATCATAAGTGAATCTTCCTGATTTACAGCAATAATGATGGCTTCAAGTTTTCTTAATGCACGGTCAGACCGCCACATTTTTGCTAGTTCAACACTGGATTTTCTTAAAATACCATGGTGTTCTTCTAATTTTTTTTCAAAAAGATCTAATAGTGTAAAGGCATCTGCTGTTGATCCGGCAAAGCCGACAATTACTTTATCATGAAATATTTTTTTTATCTTGTGTGCGTTGGCTTTGAGAATACTGCTTTGGCCCATGGTCACCTGACCATCGCCCCCAACTGCGACAACTCCGTTGCGTCTAACCGATACAATAGTAGTCATGTGTTAATTTCCTATTTAATTTTACATTCGTCAGCCAAAGCGGCATCATCCATCTTATTAAAGGCTCTAATGGCTTCATTGCGTGAAGAGAAAGGTCCAACCAATACCCGATAGGCATTATCTTCAAAAACTATTTGAGAAATAAAACCAGTAGTAAAGGCGATGTTGGCCTTGCGTTCGGCTGCCTGATTTTCTGATTTAAAAGCATCACATAAAAGAAAAATCTCATGTGGACTATTTTCACTAGCATTTTCATTAACGAGTGACTTTTCAGCTGTTTCGTCATTTGCACTGGTCTCCGTGGAATTGTTATTCCTATTTACAGACGGAGTTGCAGGCTGAGTTTGTCTCTGTGTACCGAAAGGAGATTCTTTTGGAGGAGTACTCCTTTCATTACTTAAAGCATTCTTTGTTGAAGGACTGACAGCCACAGCCTGGTTTTCTTCAAATGGGATCTCTTCTTTGGTCTGATTGGTATCATCAGGATTGAGTATGAGAGTATTATCCTTTTGAGCAGGCCACAGAGCGATAATCAGAATTAGGAGCAAAAGCAAAACAGCACCAGCAATTATAAGATTTAGATATCTTTTAAATCCTTCTTCATCCTCACTGATTAGAAAAGCCCTAATTTTAACTAAATACTCGTTGATTTTGTTCACGTTACATTTGCTCCATAACACTGATACCCAATAGACCTAAACCCTGTTTTAGCACTTTTGCCGTGAGGTCGCATAATGTCAGGCGACTTTGTCTTGTTTTTTCATCAACGCCTTCTTTTAGTACCGGACATGCTTCATAAAAATGCATAAAGAGATTGGATAGTTCAAACAAGTAATTGCACAGATAATTCGGCATGCTTTTACTGGCAACGCTATAGACTGCATCGCTAAAGGCTAAAAGTTTGTTGCCTAAATCTTCTTCGGTATCATTAGTGATAGTGATGGGCCCTAAGGGTTCGTTTTGGGCCTTGCGAAAGATAGCCTGAATTCGGCTATAGGCATACTGTAGGTATGGGGCGGTATTGCCATCAAAAGATAGCATCTGTTCCCAATCAAACACGTAGTCAGTGGTACGGTTCTTACTTAAATCTGCGTATTTTACTGCTCCGATGGCAATATTATGAATTACGGAATCGCGTTCCTCACCCTGAAGCTTTGAGTCACGTGCTTTTAAGAGTTCAGTGACTTTCTTTTCTGATTCGTCCAAAAGGTCTTTTAGTTTTACTGTACCGCCTGAACGGGTTTTAAACGGCTTGCCATCTTTTCCTAACATCATGCCGAAAGGGCAGTGTTCTAGGCTAATATTGTCAGGTACATAACCTGCTTTATTGCAGATTGCCCAAACGGTTTCAAGATGCTGCTGCTGTCTTGAATCTGTAAAATACAGGATCCTGTCAGCATGTAGAGTCTCGATACGGTATTTGACGCAGGCAATATCCGTGGTGGTATAAAGGTATCCACCATCACTTTTACGTATGATGTTGCCTAAAGGTTCTCCTTCTTTGTTTTTAAACTGAGGAAGGTAGACAACTACAGCTCCCTGGTCAGTGGTCGCAATCCCTTTTTTTAGGAGATCGTCAACTACCAGGGGCAACATGTCATTGTACATGCTTTCACCCATGATATCCTTTTTAGTGAGACTGACATCAAGGCGATCGTAAAGTTTCTGATTCTGTTCTGTGGTCATATCTACGAGTTTGCGCCACATTTTGTGGCAGTATTCATCACCACCCTGCAGCTGCACCACGTAATTTCTGGCCTTTACGGCAAATGCTTCATCACTGTCGTAATTTTCCTTGGCAGCACGGTAAAAAGCCTCAAAGTCAGATAATTCCATCCCCTGACCTGATTCGTTTTCAACTTTTTCAAGATAAGCGATAAGCATGCCGAACTGTGTTCCCCAGTCACCAATATGATTGGCACGAATTACGTTATGCCCTAAGAATTCAAGCACCTTTACTACAGCGTCACCGATAACAGTTGAGCGTATATGATGAACCGCCATCTCTTTTGCAACGTTGGGAGCGGAATAATCCACAACAACAGTTTTAGGAACACTGTCTTTTTTTACCATAAGACGTTCATCCTGGTGCATGCTGTTTAAGGCCTGTTCTAGGGATTTGGTATTTACGAAGAAATTGATAAATCCAGGCGCGGCAATTTCCACTTTACTGATATTGTTGTTTTCTTTGAGATTATTTACAATCATCTCAGCAATTGCTCTTGGATTCTGCTTCAATGGCTTTGAAAGTAGCATGGCTACATTGGTAGCAAAGTCACCATGACTTTTGTCTTTAGTTCTATCGATATGGACTTTGTTCAGTATTGAATCCTCACTGATGTCAGAGGATTTGAGCACTGTACTCAAACTGTCTTTTAGTAGTCCTAAAATGGTTTGCTTCATGACTTAATACCTAAGTTAATAAATTTTTGCCTATTGTACATGACAAAACTAGTACATGAAAATCGGATCTATTTCAATGGCAAATCTTACATCTGCACTGATAAGTTTATTATTATAGACAATTTGTCTTAAATGGTTGAGAAACTGGTTAAGGGTAACGCGATTTTCGCAGGAAGCAAGTATGTGAAAATGGTACCTGTTTTGTTGTTTTTCCATTTTATCAGACATTGCATTCGTTATATGCACATTTGCATAATTAGGTGCAATAAGTGCTATTTTCTGTTCTAGCATCTTAATAAAAGCAAAGGCTTTATTTCTATCAGCACTGTTAGAGAGAATGAACGCCTGGTTTGTATATGGGGGCAGGGATAATTTTTTTCTAGTTTTAAGTAATTCTGATGCAATAAAATCATAATTGTTGTGAGGGCTAATCAACAGATTGATAAAAAAATTGTCATTATGGTGTGTTTGTATGATAACCCTTCCCTTTTTTTGTCCACGTCCAGCTCTCCCTGAAACTTGAGTGATTAGTTGAGTGGTGGTCTCAAGAGCGCGAAAGTCATCAGAAAAAAGAGCAGAATCTATATCTAAAATGCCAACTAGGGTAACATTTGGAAAGTCATGGCCTTTAGCGAGGATCTGAGTTCCAATCATGATTTGGGATTCGCCACTACGGATGCGTTTTAATCTCTGCTCTAACTGATTTTTGTTGGTGATGGTATCTCTGTCAATTCTTTCAATATTTATATCGGGGTAACGAATGTGCAGGTATTCATATACTTGCTCGGTACCAAATCCCTGCTCAAGAAGACTGGCTTCATGGCACTGTGGACAAACATGAGGCAAGGGCATAGAATTCTCACATACGTGGCATAACAGTCGGTTAGCATTTTTATGCACCGTAAGAAGATTATCACAGTGTGGGCACATGAAAACATATCCACATTTGTGACAGACTAAATGATGTGAAAAACCTCGGCGGTTGAGGAAGAGTAACACCTGATTCCCTTTTGCGGTTTCTTCACCAATTTCGTTTTCAAGAGAGGCGCTGATACCTGTTTTAATGCCTTCGGTTAGAGGTTCATTTTTAAGGTCAATAAGACTGATGCCTGGCATAGTAGCGCCCCCAGCACGGGTGGTTAGGTCAATTTTGGTATAGAGTCCGTTATAGGCATTGTAAAAACTTTCAAGACTTGGTGTGGCCGAACCAAGAATAATAGGACAGTTATTGATTTTGGCACGCATGATTGCTAGGTTTCTGGCGTGATACCTGAAGGTTTCTGTCTGTTTGAACGAACTGTCATGCTCCTCATCGATAACAATAAGACCGAGATTTTTTATGGGAGTAAAGAGTGAAGTTCTGGTACCAATTAGAATACCTGCCCTTTCTTTATACATGTCGATATAGGCATCTAGTCTTTCTCTATCGCTAAGAGCCGAATGAATTGTAGCCACAGGAGTATTGAAGCGTCTGTAGAATCTCTCAAAAGTCTGAGGTGTAAGTGCAATTTCAGGAACTAGTACAATGACACTCTTCCCTTTTTTCAAGATTTCCTCGATAACCCGAAGATAGATTTCAGTTTTCCCCGAACCTGTGACTCCATTTACGAGAAAAACCTTAAACCCCTTGGCACTGTTTATCATATGTATGGCATTCTGCTGCTCAAGATTGGGTATGGGAGGTTTCTCCTTTAAAAGGTCTGAAATATTATCGTAAAAAGTCTGATATTGAGCCTTATATTCGATAAGTTCGATGATTCCCTTTTTTATAAGTGCTGTTTCTTGTTGGCTTGAAAAACCTCGTTCCCGCAGTTCTTTTCGTCTTACATTGCCTTGGGCTAAGATATTGATGATTTGCTGCTGTTCTTGTGATTTGATTCTTTTTAAAGCCAGAGGATTGACATTTTCCTTGAGTCTTAAAGCAGGGATGCTTTCATAGTTGAAGGCTCTGCCTTCACGTAGGAGTTTTGGCAAAGCCACATTAAAACACTGTCCCAGGGGATACTGATAGTAATTACTGCCAAACTGCAGAGTTTGAAAAAGCTCGGCAGTAATAAAAGATTTTTCATCTATTAGGGTAGCCTCTTTAAGCTTTTTTTCATCAATACTCGCGTCAGAGCAAAGCGAAGTGATAACCCCAATGTCATTGCTTCCGGCAAAGTTAATACTAACTCTAGAACCAAGACATTCATCCGTATGAACTCCCGCAATTTTGTAGACAAAGTCACGGAACATGGGACGATTCACTGCAACATTAACAAGGGTGTAAGATAACGAAGTCATAACAATAATTCAAAAAAACAAGGTAGTATTATACAACTATATCTTGCATATGAGATGATAATGCATTATGATGGGCAACCGTTTTATTTTTTAGCGTATGGTGTTTGACGCATGTGTGGTCGAAAGGGCGATACGCATTGAGGTTTATATGAAAGAAAATATTCATCCTGAATACAAGGAAGTAAATGTACGCTGCTCTTGCGGTAATACCTTCAAAATTCGTACTACTGCAGGTCATGATTTAACTTTGGATGTTTGCTCTAAGTGTCATCCATTTTTCACTGGCAAACAGAAGATTGTTGATACAGGCGGAAGAGTAGAAGCCTTCAAGAAGCGTTTTGGCGGTATATCTTCGCTTGCTATCAAATAATAATTCAAAAAAAATTAAAAGGTCTCAAAGGACCTTTATCTAACCTTCCCCTGTTTTATTAAAGACAGGGTTTTTTCTTTCTTAGTAAGCACCATTCTCTGTTTTGTTTCTAGCTTTGCGCAATCTACCATATAGCAAATACTAAAATTAGAGGCATATGATTTTGTAAAAAATAATCATTTTGCTAGCCATGTAACTTTAAAATTTTTGTAAACTGCTAAACTTTGCTTTTGGATTGCAACTCTTTGAAATATGAATGTAAGCTCAAGTTGCTAATATTGATTATTTGAATAAATATATCATTTCTTGTTACATTGCATTGCGAATCTGTTTTTTTTGCACTAAGTTATTTATGGAATTTTGGATCTGTTAAGTTTCATTTTTCAAACACTAAGAGGTAGTTACTGTGTCACATGATGCTAAGCTTTTGCATGATAGAGCATGTGCTTATCATGAGAATCCTGTCCCAGGCAAAATTAAGGTAGTTATTACCAAGCCAGCCGAAACTGCTGATGATCTTACGTTAGCATATAGTCCTGGTGTGGCTGCACCAGTACGTGAGATTGCTGAAAACCCTGAAAATGCGTACCGTTATACTGGTAAGGGAAATTCTGTAGCCATTATTTCCAACGGAACAGCAATTTTGGGATTAGGTAACCTTGGCCCTTTAGCCTCTAAGCCTGTTATGGAGGGTAAGGCTCTGTTGTTTAACCGTTTTGCCGGCATTGATGCTATTGATATTGAGGTTAACAACAAGAGTGTAGAAGATTTCATTACAACTGTAGAATGTATCGCCGATACTTTTGGTGGTGTTAATCTTGAAGATATCAAGGCACCAGAATGTTTTGAAATTGAGCGTGAATTGATCAAACGCTGTCACGTACCTATTTTTCACGATGACCAGCATGGTACTGCCATTGTTACTACAGCCGGTATTCTCAATGCATTGGAACTGCAGAACAAAAAAATAGAGGACTGTAAAGTTGTTTGTGTTGGTGCTGGAGCAGCAGGTGTTGCTTGTTCAGATTTTCTCATCGAATGTGGTGCGAATAAAAAGAACTTTTTTATGGTAGACCGTCATGGGGTTATCCGTTCTGATAGAGCACAATACAACAATGGTGAAAAACCTCGCTTTGTTAATGACGCAGGTCCTAAGACTCTTTCTGAGGCCGTAAAAGATGCAGATGTTCTGCTTGGAGTGTCGGGACCAGGACTGGTTTCGGATGAGGATGTTCTAAGTATGGCTAAGGATGCTGTGATTTTTGCATGTTCAAATCCAGATCCTGAAGTTGATCCTGCAGTTGTGTCTAGATTACGTCCAGATATTATTATGGGCACCGGACGTTCTGATTATCCAAATCAGATTAACAATGTACTATGTTTCCCTTTCCTGTTCCGTGGAGCCTTGGATGTGCGTGCTACCTGTATCAATACTGCAATGATGAAGGCCGCTATGAACGCTTTGCGTGAGGTTGCTAAACTGCCTGTCCCTCAAGAAGTGGTTAAGGCTGCAATGGTGGAATCACTTGAGTATGGTAAGGATTATTTGATTCCAAAGCCAATGGATCCTAGACTGCGTAGTATGGTTTCAGGAGCTGTTGCTAGAGCCGCAGTTGATTCTGGTGTGGCTCAGAAGGAATTGCCAGACTGCTATAAGATTTAACTTTTCTTTTGAGTGAAAAGGCCCTCTCAACATGTTTTGCGGGGGCTTTATTTTTCAGTAAACCTGGCGAAAGTTGTTTTAAAAA
>CACYBT010000326.1 GCA_902772715.1 uncultured Succinivibrio sp. | reverse complement strand
TGGCATCAATTAAAAGTAGACAGTGCAATAGAAAGACAATAACAGCACTTAGGATTCGGTAAACCTTAAAATTACCGATAAATGTTAGAGGGAAAAATATTATTAGAAAAGACAAAAATCCTAGAAAACTGATCTGTCCTAGCCAAGATGTCAACAAATAAATGAAAGCTATAAAACTCTCAGTATGAGGTGAGGCAAAAACATAGCCAAAACCAATAATAATGGCTAGAATTGTATTTAAAAAAATGAAATGGTGTCCCCACGAAGTTGATCTAATCGTCTGTTCTTTCATGAGAAAAATAGAATGTAAATTTGGCATTTGTTAACTTTATAACTTAGTTTATGAAATACACGATTTGTATACTAGACTATTATACAAATAATGGTAATTTAATAAATTATGTGCATGCTCTGATGATTATTTTAGTATTTTTTTTCAAAAACGTTTTGCGGATCGACATAATCTAATTTATAAATTTTTTCTAAAACTGGAAATTTAGGTGCCGAGCAATGAGGCATATCTTTTCCAACTTTTCCATCAGAAAAATATTTTTTATGTTCTCCTTTAATATAATATGGCATGTGCATAAAAAAGTCAGGCGCCTCTTTAAGAAAATCCAAAATACAGTCAATCATTTGATTGGCAACGTTTACACAGAATACTTCATCTTTATTGCCATATAATGCATGAGTAATCTCAATAAAGAATGTTTGGAGTGAGCAATCAAGAAAAGAAGACTGAAAATGTTTAATAGCCTGATTAGTATTCAATTCTTTGGATACTAATGACATCTGTTTAAGTAATTCCATACGTCCTTGAACCTTTTTATTCAAAATTTCAGTAATTTTTTCGCAGATATTTTTAAATATATGCATGTCAAACAAGTCTTCTATCTGTTGTTTAGATATGTTGATAGTTCTAGTCTTTTTTAAAATCTGCTGTTTAATATAATGTTTGTCTAATTGGGGGGCATTGTTGAATTTTGATGATAATTCATAAGAATGCATGGAAACAGTATGAGGAATTAGTGCACCATCAGAACAATTAAAACAAACAATATTATTTTTTGCATTCTTTTCTATAACTAAACCAATGTTTTGTGTAGAACGTTGATATAGAGTATTAGTATCACATTCTGTGCCAAAATTCCCTGCGGTAACGGTTTTAACAATGTAAGCCCCAGAACTATCTGATACCCCCATTTTCTTGTATAGTGACACATGAGCAGAATGAATAGAGGTGCGTCCTTTTCTTTTGCCGTTATCAATACCAAAAAGATAAATGTTTCTAAATCCCAGGTATATTGCGCCTGAAACTCCCATGTTTCCAACTAAAGGATTCATGTAGTAAATATCTTGCAAGTTCTGCAGAGATTTGAATGTCATTTTTAGACATTTCATCAGTGGTTCGTTACCTTTACTGAATAATGCTACGTGTTTAAAACAGCTTAGTGTATTAGGGTGACACACATCTGAAGCCATTAAAATAATATCGTCTAGAAATTTTTTGTCGGGAATGGCTTCAAGTGTATCTTTTATATATGGTTCTCTTTCTGTATTGGCATATATGTCAGGCTTTATGCCTAAATGATATAAAGAATCAATGGCTGTACCACATGCAATAATGATGGCTTTATCTTGATTTTTTCTGATGAAAGGAACGTCATCATCAAGGGATGGACCAGAACCTATGACGAATACAGGATAATCACAAATTTTTTTGTTTATCTTTTGTGTAGTAATGAATTTTTTTTGGTTAAGAATAGCATAACAACCGTGGCTGACACCAAATAAATAGCCGTCTATATTTCCCTGCCTTAACGTAAGGTTTCTAAGATTAACCAGTTGTTTCATGCAATCTAAAATATCTTGATTTTCATAGTGAATATATAATGTTCTCGAACTTAGCAGAAATAATCCCTGAGATGAAAAATAACTGTAGATTCTGTCTAATATATCTTCATGTTTACCAATAATAAAATTGATACCAAAATCATTATTATTGATAAAATCCAGTAAATTCTTCCAGTCAAAACAGAAAAGCGATGCGTAAAAAAGATCGATATTAGGCTCGATAATTGTTAAATGATGTATTTCAATACGTTCATAAAGTTCTGCAATTTGATACCCCAAACCACATCCCACCATGATGCAGTTGGCAATTGAGTTTACATAAGAAAGTCCTAATTCATTACTCTTGATATTTTCATTGTCAATGTTTACTAATCTGTTGGTGTATTTAAAGGAAATCTGTCCGTATTTATCTTCTATTTTTGAATAGCTGTCATTTTGAATAGAGTTTTCATTAATAAACTTGAGGACCTGTTCTTTAGAGTATTCAATGACGTTATTCGTGTTATAAAAAGGGCAATTAGTATCTGTAAACTTAATGTTGAGACTGTTATTTTCTTCATAAATAAAGTCAAACGTCTTTAATGGTGTGTAATTTTTTAAGGGCTTAGCAATACTAGGATAATATTTTTCAAAAGCCTTTAAGTTGATGGAAAAACGACCTAATAAATATTTTTCGTTATTACTCATAGTCAATAACTCTTACGGGTATTTTCAATCTGTGATTTTGGATAAATAGCAAGCATTGAATTTCAATTCTTTTATTATTTCTAATTCTATGAACTGCAGGAATATAAAAAAATAATGCTTTTAAATCAATAAATAATTTTGAAATTTTCAATTTTTCTTACAAAGTTTACATGCTTTTTCAATATTGTCATTTATTCAATCTTATACTGACATAAATTTTATATCTTAGTATAAGGATTTTATGTATGGATAAAATGATAAGCGCACTTCCCATTATGGTCAATAATTATGCCAAACTATTTGGCGTTAGTG
>CACYBT010000325.1 GCA_902772715.1 uncultured Succinivibrio sp. | reverse complement strand
TTGTCATTTCTGTGATTAGTTTACTTATAGAGACTCAACCTCAAAAGTACTTAACAACTCTATCTCTTCTTCAATAGTGTACGATTTTAGAGAACAAAGTTAATTTGATTGTCTTGCAACATTTTTCGAACATTTTATGGAGAGCATGCGTATATTCTTCAATAGTCAGGTGTCTTCTATGTAAAGAAATAAAAAAACATTATGAAATAATTCAAGAATATTTGTGAAGAACAAAATGGATCGATAAATGTTATTCGTCATGACGGAGCACATTCATGAGATAGAATTTGCTAAAGATGAGAACGGCCTATTACAGATTTTAAATCTCACTCCATTCTAGGTGAAATTTTAGAGAGCCTCATGCCATGGAATATGGCTTGGGAAAACTAAGTCCGAAAATTTACATCGGACCTTTTACGAAGGCTTAAAAGCGCCTTCTCATCCGGCTCTTTTAAAACAAATTCCTTGCAGCGCTCCATTGACTTCAAAGGATGGATTTTCAGTGGAATGGAATTATATAATAAAACCTCAAAACAATTATGAAATGTAAATACTAAATTTCTACAGTTCCTAAGTCGGTACTTAATATTTGCACAAAGCCATATAGTATAGTTTTTTAACTTTGTCAGAATGAAGGCTGGATCTTCTGCCAGTCTTGACCTCTATTTGCTGCTTATTTTAAAGAGCATAAGTTAGACGGCAAATCAAAGGAAGTGGTGATGGTTTAGAAGTTGAGCCATCATAAGTTCACGGGTTTAGAGCCTATGGTGAACTTTTAAATCTCTATGGATATACCTTCACTGTTATTTGTGGCACTGAAGTTTTTAACATTCTGCTCGATGTAGTCTTTATCATTTTGAAGTTTGATATCAGTTTCGTCTTTATTGGCACTGTAGGCGGGGGTTACCAGTTTCTGGTATTCTGCTATGGCATTTTCAAGATCACTTTGGTCACTGAAGTTAACGCTTGAAAAAAGAGAAATAATCTTGTCAATAAGTTCCTGATTTGAGGCATAGTCTGTAGTATTGCTGACGCTGTCTTTCTCCTGCGTTGTAACGCTTGTATAGTAATCATTCTTTTTTTCACCAAAGGAGTCAAGATAGTTAATGGTTTGGTTTTCAGCCGTCGCAATTTGTGTGGACAGAGCATTATTTATCATAACCGCCTGCTCTTTTTGGTAGTTTGCTGTGGTAAAACTCTCCACGGTTTTCATGGCTATAGCATAGGATGCATAGTGGCTATAGTCATGATTGTTGTCATGCAGTGTATTCAAGGTATTTTTTAGCAGATTTGTAGCGGAGGTATATTCCTCTTTTGAAAAGGATACGCCGGCAATATCATAGTTACCGTCGTATGACGCCTGTGCATCCCCTTTTAAAAGGGATGATAGTCTATTGGATATGGCGGAGAGAGATTTCTGATTTTCCGCTTTAAGATCATCTTTTATGCCTTCGATAATCTCACCTGCATCTTTGAAGATGGCCTTAAGATTATCTTTAATGTCTGAGGTGTCGATTTTTTGATAGGAATTTTTCTTTTGTGAAAATACACTGTTTTTGCTATAAGAGATATTGCTTATCATAATCGCTCCTCTCCATTAATTTACCCCTCTCTTTTACTTAACGGCAGAAGATAATTGTGAGTATAGTAAAATATATCGTTTTTGTGATATGTAGCATTATGAACGTGTTTTTATAAGCAAATATGAGATAAATGCCACCAAAAAAACTCCTCCGCCTAAAGTCATGAAGGAAATTTCTAAAGATGAGTGATGTGAAATTTCTCCAATTATTACCGGTCCTAGCAAAATGCCAGAATATCCTAAAGCATTAACAATGGAAATAGCCGACTGAACTTTGATGTTTTTTACAGAACCCGCAAATGAAACTAGTTGTGGAACTATATTGCCGGCACCGAGGCCGATGAGTGAAAAACCCAGCATTAGTCCAAAATAATCAGGTGTCATAGCAGTAATAAAAAAGCCGGTACCTACCATAAGAGCACCTGCAACTACGGTTTTTCTTCTGCCAAAAGTACGTACAATGCGGTTGCCCATTACTCTTGAAAAAGTCATAGTAAAGGCAAAGAACAGGTAAAAATATCCGGCAAGAACGGGACTGATCCCGCGATTTTCGGTCGCCAATACTGTAGTCCAAGATAACAGGGCACCTTCTGTGCCATACATGATAAAACATAGACAGCCAATAATGAAAACTACAGGAGGACAGGTGAATTTTCCTGAAGAGACGTTTGTCTCCTGATTTTGTGTGCGCTGTGAATTGAAAGGTTTAACATCTTTTATAAGATCTTTTGAACCTAAAATCGAAAGTCCGACAAAAATGCAGAACACTACCAGGGTTGAATAGATGAGAGTATGAGCAAGATCTATCCCTAATTTTGTGAACATGTTCAAAAGCAGTGTCATCAGCATGGCCCCCATTATGGTACCTAAAGAATAACCGGCATGAAAACCAGACATCAGGGGTTTTTTGAGAATGTTCTCCACAATTACCGCATTGACATTGGAGGCTACGTCAACAAAGATGAGCGCGGCACCGAAAATGGCAAGCATCATGGTAACGTAGATAAGACTATCGACTAGGCTAATTCCTACAAGACTCGCACCGATTGTAAGGGCGCCCAAAACCGATACCAACCGACAGCCGAAACGGTTTATAAGAGAGCCGACAATCGGCAGGGCGAGTATCGAACCTAGTCCCATAGCAAAAAGCATACGACCATACTGAGCATCATTAAGAGACATTCCTGTTTTTACAAAAGGTACCATTGGTGCCCATGAGGCCTCAAGAGAACCTAATACAGCAAAGGAAATTTTGTTTGCAAGTTGAATACGTGAATCTTGATCCATTTTTTTATTACTTTAAAAATTTTTTACTTAAGGGGAAGCACTGCTCTTTATGAGGCCTCAATCCTGTATAGGCGAGGCTAAAAGCATTAAACTATAATTTTGAGCAGAGAAAATCACAAATTTTGGCCTATTATAAAATAGTGCTCATAAATACGAAACATAACATCCCTATTTTTACTTGCTTAATTAAGTTAGATACATAGCTTATTTTAGTTTGTTACTTTTTTATGTATCCTTAAATAACAATGAGTTAACTTGGATTTTGTCACAAACATTATCAAATATGCACATCTATTCGTCTGCATTTTAGATCTGGTTCAATAAATATATAGGTAAATGCTATTACCAGATATTGTAAAATAGTATTAGAAAATATAGAAATTATTTTTTACAATACCTCAAGACCTTAGAAAAAGGTTCTGAACTAACAAATCAAAAATAGAAAATTTTTGAGGAAAAAAATGTCTGCAATTGTTTCTAAAAAGTATCTTTTTGTAATTTTAGATACTCTCAATTCATTAAATGCAACTCTGCCTTTGAAG
>CACYBT010000324.1 GCA_902772715.1 uncultured Succinivibrio sp. | reverse complement strand
TACAAACCACAAAAAATGACAACAAGATTAGGATAAGGAAATTTAGTTGATAGCGTAAGTTTTCACAAAATTGATTTTGTGATATTCAGCCGATCGTGTTGTCGCCATACGAATTTTCTCATTTTCTCAGCGTTTCATTTTGCAAAAAAGCAGTGACAAAATTTAAATTTTCGCAGTGTACTGGGATCTTGCTAGGGTTATTCCATTACTCTTTCAGAGTTTTCCATCTTTCTTTCAGAACTTATGATTCTATTTTTGCGTATTTTCTGACTAATCATCACAAATATTAGGATAATTAAACCAATAACATCAGTCATTATGCCAGGAATCATCATGCATAGTCCGCCGATCGCAAGCATTATTCTGTACACAGAATTTAATCGATAGAAAAGATAACCATTTAAAGATGCTGCAACACCAAAGATTCCAATTACTGAGGTAATACAAATCAGAATAATCTCAATAATTGATAATACTTCAAGCATAAATTCACTTGCATTTTCAAGATAAATAATAGGTTCAGTGTTTGCAAACATCATAGCAGGGTTTAGTGCGAAGATATAAGGCACGATAAAGGCTGCTATTGCAATTTTTGTAGCATTAAAGGCTGTAAGCATAGGTGGGGCTTTCGCAATTGCCGAGCCTGCATATGCTGCTAAGGCAACTGGTGGGGTGATGTCCGCAACAATACCGAAGTAAAATACGAAAAAATGTGCGCAGATAACAGGGATCCCTATCGCCTGAGAGGTTAAAATTGGAGCACAAACAGCAGCCATAATACAATAGTTTGCAGTAGTTGGAACACCCATACCCAAAACAATACAGCAAATCATGGTAAGTACAAGAGCAGGTAAAACATATCCTTGAGATAAGTGTACTACGATTGCGATCAATTCTGAGGCAAGACCAGTCGTGGTGATACATCCTGCTACCAGACCAGCCATGGCACAAGCAACGGCTACGGTAATAGTACTTTTGCCACCAACCACAAGCGCTTCTATGATTTTCTTAAATGATATTCTCTGGTCTTTATTTATGAGTCCTACCACAATAGCTACTGCAATTGATACTGCAGCAGAAAATTGCATAGTAAATGCGTCGGTGGCAACTAACACCACTAAAACAATCAATGGCGAAAGCAAATACATCTTAGGCATTAGGACTCTAAATTTAGGTAAAGAGTCTCTAGAAATACCTTTTAGGCCTAATTTTTTAGCCTCAAGATGCACTGCAATGTAAATTCCTGCAAAGTACAGCACTGCCGGAAGAATGGCCAGAAGTGCTACATGAATATAAGGAATACCCATGTATTCGGCCATTAGAAAAGCGGCAGCACCCATGATTGGAGGCATGATTTGGCCTCCAGTTGATGAAGCCGCCTCGACAGCCCCGGCAAACTGTGGTTTATATCCGGCTTTTTTCATCATTGGAATGGTTATTGATCCGGTGGTTACTGTATTGCCAACTGATGAACCTGAGACCATTCCACATAAAGCGGATGAAATTACTGCAACTTTGGCAGGACCTCCAGCTGATGCTCCTGCTATAATATTGGCAATGCTAATGAAGAAGGCGGAAATGCCAGTACGTTCCAAAAAAGCGCCAAATATTATGAAAACTACAATATATTTTGCACAGACATCTATTGGGGTGCTTCTAAGTCCATCTCCAGTTGAATAAAACAAGTCATATATTACTTTACCGAATCTTACGGAACTAAATGCATAGATGAGTAGTGCTGCTACCACACAGAGGATAGGAATACCAACACAGCGGCGACAGAGTTCCACAAGAGATAATAGTGTAGCAATAGCCATTGAAATCATCAGTATATAATTAGGATTTCTGGGACTAGTTACTTTTAAGGCTAAATGTATGATTGCTTCAGCATTCCATGCAAAATATAAAAGTGGAAAGACTCCAGCAGTGATAAGTAAAACATCGTACCATGGGATAGTATTAACATGGGATTTGATTGAAAAATCAAAGGTTATTCTGAAATGAGGAACTTTACCGTTTTCAAATCCTGAAATGTCAAAATGTTTTCTTGAGATGGGGTATTGAAGATAGCCTATAACGATAATTAGGGCAATGAAAGTATTTAGCCTGACTTCAGGCATAGCAGTGCTGAAGAGTGTGACATAAATACAATATAAAGAGAAGGCTGCACAGAGTAAAGTTATTACCTGTTTAGGAAAACCTGCCCAAATCCTCAGATTACTTGAACGATCATATTTTTTTACAACAGAAGAAACTGTTGCGTTTACATCATTAGTTTCTAAAACATTTTGCCCATTTAATAGGTGTGTTTCAGATGGACTCATTGATTTCATGCTATACCCTAATACAAATATAATCTTTGTGGTTAAAGGCAGGGTTCCATATATTTATGTTGAATAAGAAGAACAATTCATTACACTTTTATTTGCTCTTTACATCAATACCTTTTTCTTTAAAAAATTTAACAGCACCTTTATGATAAGGAACTGCTTCATATGATGCGGCAAACTTGATATTAAGTTCATTACCTTTAGCATGTGCTTTTTTAATTTCTTCTAGGTTGTTGTATACGCCATAAAGGAAATTGTACACATCTGTTTCACTGACATCATCCTTAGCAACGACAACAGCACCAACTGCGACAGTATTCACATCAGAGTCTGTGCCATACACGTCTTTTGTGATTGTATATGTACTGTAATATGGGGATGATTTAATGAGATTATCGATATGTTCTTTGTCAAGGCTTACTAAATACACTTTTTGGGTTGTTGATAAGGAGGTCACAGCAGTAGTTGGGGCTCCGGCAACAACGAAAGCAGCGTCAATCTTACCATCCTTCAAAGCATCAGCACTGTCACCAAAAGACTGATAAGTTGCTCTGATGTCTTTTTCAATTTCTAAGCCATAAGCCTTAAGAACATCCACGGCATTAAAAAAAACTCCAGATCCTGCTGCACCTACAGAGACGGAACGACCTTTTAGATCAGCAACGGTTTTTATATCTGGATTTAAGGTAATAATCTGAACTTGCTCCATATATAGATTTGCCACTGTAGAGAAATCTTGAACTTTTTCATTAAACAATCTCGTTCCGTTATAGGCATAAGCACCTACATCGGTTTGGACAAACCCTAACTGAGCATCTCCATCCTGCATGGCTTCAATATTAGCCTGTGAACCACCTGAGGTAATTGCTGTAACAGTGGTAGAGGTCGTTTCTCCAACTTTTCCTGCTAATACACCACCAAAACCGTAGTACGTACCCTGAGCACCACCTGTAGTAAAAATAAGTTTTGAGCCTCCAGGTAAGCCATCGGCGTTTGCGACGAGACAAGATGATGCAAGTATCACTGATGTTAATAGACTAACAAGAGCTCTCATAGTTTTCTCCCATATTAAAAAAGTACACTCTAGATGATTTTTAAATATTATATGTACATTTTTATCTCATAATTCCTCAGGTTCAGTCAAGAATAAAATAATGTGCTTATTTTCTGTGCAGTTGATGTGACCAAAATGATAAGTATGTGGAGATCAATATAATTGAGGTTCTGATACTGTAACTTGTGAATGACAGTTTTTATAAAAATGTCTCTCACAAGTCTTTGAGGAATTTGCCGTAAGTCACTTCTGGGTCACCTTGTTGGCACAGGATG
>CACYBT010000323.1 GCA_902772715.1 uncultured Succinivibrio sp. | reverse complement strand
CTTCAAGACCTGTGATATTGAATATCTTTCTACGATATCTTGGACAAAACACAAAATGATAGTTAATTAAAGATACAGTTGTTTTGGAATGTTTGTACTCATTTTTTATGAAGATATATTATCATACTTGTAGACTTTTATTGAGATTATATCTACACATATTTAAAGCTAAACTGCTTTAACTTCAAGATACATTTTATAACCATATTATCTGCTTTTTTTATTTCTCAAGAGATAATAAGGCTTATACATTTTGTTTGCGATAAACTGCTATCTTAGTTGACAAGGTTTTCTAAAAACGCAGAAGTCCTATGCTTTAAATGCAAGTGTATGTCAATGTGAAGAATTGACCTGAACCAGATCTAATAAGACTTCCGCTTGGCTGCTGTAAGAAAAGGGAAATCATGAGATTACCCTTTTCCGTTAAAAAAAGCGGATGTCGGCTAGGTGCGGTTGGAATGACGGGTATGCGACTCAATAGCGCTTGAACTTACGATACTGTTTCTTAGTTTAAACACCAGAATACAAGGGCAGGTTAAGACAATACTCTTCGATGAGTGCCTGGTCTTCAATGGAATACCGGTAGGTGAGCTGCTATCAAAGATCTCCATCCATTCCTTTTCATCAGGAACAGGCGGCAAAGTAAAGAGGGTTTTATCCTCTCTCTGCGTAAAGACGATACAAGTACACTCCTGTTTTTCCTCATCGATGTCCTCATCATCAGAACCCACGACAAAGCCTACGGTATCCGTATGCGGATCGTTCCAGTCAGCAATGCTCATAAAAGTACCGTCCTCCCGATACCATTTAGCATCATAGGGCTGCTTGTGCTGACTCTTAGAGAAGGTTTCATCCTTTAAGAGCAGTTCCCGCATGATCATAGACTCATGACGGATCTGATTGAGCATCGAGATAAAGGTAATAAAGTTCTTGTTCTCCTCGGTATATTCCCATTTAAGCCAGGAAATCTCATTGTCCTGACAGTAGGCATTATTATTGCCCTGCTGGGTACGTGAAAATTCATCGCCATAAACAAAATGCGGGATCCCCTGTCCTAAAAGCGTAGTCGTCAGAAGATTACGTTTTAACTGGGCACGACGGGCGAGGATTTCTTTATCATCAGTAGGTCCTTCCACTCCGCAGTTACAGGAGAAGTTGCAATTGCTGCCATCGCGGTTATTCTCACCGTTGGCCTCATTATGTTTTTCGTTATAGGAAACCAGATCTTCAAGCGTAAAGCCATCATGGTAAGTCACAAAATTCACACTTGATTTTATCGAGCGACTGGCCTTGGTATAAATATCACGCGATCCCATCACGCGTGTTACATACTCTCCAATAATGCCCTTTTCACCTGACCAGAACCGTCTTACCAGGTCACGGAACTTGTCATTCTGCTCACACCACCCCGCAGGAAACTGTCCGACGCGATAACCGTTAGGACCGATATCCCATGGTTCGGCAATTAAAATAGAGTTATAAATAGATGAATTACAGAAACAGGCCTTTAAAAATGCACAGTTACTGTCAAATTCACAAAAACTGTTACCATGACTTTCACGACAGACCGTGACCCCTAAGTCAAAACGGAAGCCATCTACCTGCATATCGTTTAGCCAGTGGAGCATCGAGTCAATTACCAGATGCAGTGTGGTTTTAGAATCTACATTCACTGAATTGCCGCAGCCGGTGACGTCGTAATAAGCCCCATAATCAATGGAACCGTCACTACGCTTTGGATGCCAGTAAAAATCACGAGCATCAAAGCCTTTAAAGGAGATGATACTGCCTCCCTGACCGCCTTCACCGGTATGATTGTAGACCACATCCAATATTACCGCGATACCGTTGCGATGCAGTTCTCGCACCATGGTCTTAAATTCATTCACCGCGTTACGAGGATTGACGGCATAGCGGGGATCTGGGGCAAAATAGCACAAAGGATTATAGCCCCAATAGTCTACAAGTCCGATTTTGGCAAGATGCGGCTCGGTAATAAAAGCATAAATAGGATTCAACTGAATGGCAGTAATGCCAAGACGCTTTAAATGCGAAAGAACCTTAGGCGCACAAATACCAAGATATTTGCCGCGGTACAGAGGCTCAATATCTGGATGCAACTGCGTTAGCCCTTTGACATTAGCCTCGTAAATAATCAAATCATCAAGTGTCAGATTAGGTTTTTTTACTCCCTGCCAATCAAAGGTAGTATCATCAATGATAATGCTCTTTGGAAGAAACTCCTCATAGTGATTATCATAAAGATCCTGAGTAAAAATAAAGGGTTTTGACAGAGCCTTGGCATAGGGATCAACAAGAAGATGCCCTTCCTTATAATAAAGTCCGTTTTCAGGGTCGTAGTCACCTATAGTTTCATAGGCATACAAGTCGCCGGGACCTACGCCCTCAACAAAGCCAAACCAAGCACCTCCCTGCTTCTCCGAGAGCGCAACCTTACGAACTTCCTGCTCGCTTTTGTCAAAAAAATGAACAACCACCTTTTGTGCATATGGTGCCCAGGCCGAAAAAAAACAGCCATTTTTCATAATGGTGACACCAGGTTTAACGTCTCTTAAATCGATGTGACTAATGGAAGCAGATACTTGCATACGCATACCTTAATAATATGATAATTTAGAGCTACATTTAT
>CACYBT010000322.1 GCA_902772715.1 uncultured Succinivibrio sp. | reverse complement strand
TTTTAATGAGTAATAAGTAAGGGTGAATGCTGACATTCACAGTTTTTGGCAAAAGAAAATTATTCTTAATCTTTGAATAAGTTAATGGTTTTTAATTCTTTCACTTACTAAGTACAAGACCTATAATATATATATAGGGATGTTTATTACAAAAGGAACATTTATGACCTTTGTATCAGAAGATCCACTTAAACAGCCAAATAAAATTGATCCTTTTGTGGATGTACTGTTTAAGTACCTGTTTGGCAACCCAAGAAATAAAGAAATTGTTTTAGCGTTTGTCAACGCGATATTAGGGCGTAAGGACAAGGATAAGATAGTAGATTATAAATATCTTAATGTGGAATTGGCTCCAGAATATAATTTTGAAAAAATCCCAAGACTTGATTTACTGCTTGAGACCAACAGCAACGAGCAGATTAATCTTGAGTTACAGGCACAAAATTACGCTTACTATCCTAGCAGAAGCATGTATTATGCATCAAATCTCTACACCAAAGAGGTGATGAAGGGTAAGACCTATTTAGATTTAAAAAAAATTATCTGTATCAATATTGTTCGAGAACTTAAAAATCCCGACAATGAAGTGATAGCACCATACTGCTTTAAACATTTTTATAAAGACATTAGACTCTCGGATTTACAGCAGATTTACTTCGTGTCGGTTAGTGCACTCAAAGGGAGACAGCTCTCCTCGCTCACCGAAGTGGAGCGTTACATCAAGTGGTTTGACAGGGAGTTGTCTAAAAAGGAGCGTGAGGATCTTACAAAAGGAGATAGGATTATGACAGAACTTGAAGAGGCAGCGGAAAAATTCTTTTCTTCCCGAGAACTAAGTTATGAATATCTGGCAGCTGAAAAAGCCATGCTTGATAGGTTAACTGAAGAGAAATACCTAAGACAGGAGAGCCAAAAAGCCAAGGCCGAAGGTAGAGCCGAAGGTAGAGCCGAAGGTCTAGCTGAAGGTCGAGCTGAAGGTCGAGCCGAAGGTAAGGCTCAAGGCATAGTCGAAGGTGAGGCTAAAGAAAGATTAAAAAATGCCCGCAATTTAAAGCAGATGAATATACCCATTGAAACCATCACCAAGGCTTTGCATCTTACCAAAGAAGAGGTAGAAAAACTTTAAAACTAAGCCTATTTTTTTAAACCATGATAGACTGACTATTTTAATGGTCATACTATAAAGTGGTCAGTTTTTGTTTTTACTAAAATAACTACATTTGGCAGGATTTGGTTTCTAAATGCCTCATTATATCTTCTTATTTCATCTTTAAAACGCGACTTAACTTAATTTAGAACATAGTATTTTTAGGATTGACAATGAATAGTAACAGTCAGTTCTAAAATCGGAAAATATATCTTTGCCGTTTTTAATTTTTGGTGTTATCTTTGTGACTGCCTGCTCTTTATTATTTTTGTCGATTATACTATGCCTGAAACTACCTTTGACTATAAGAATTTCTTAAAAACTGTTCCTAATCGTCCCGGTTCCTATCGTATGTACAAGGATGAGAATACGGTTATTTATGTTGGTAAGGCTAAGGACTTAAAAAAACGTCTTTCCTCATATTTTTTAAAGGAAACAACTCTTAAAACTCATGCACTAGTCTCGCATATCCATCATATTGAATTTACCGTTACTTTTTCAGAAGCAGAGGCCCTAATTCTTGAAAATAATCTTATAAAAAAGTATCAGCCTTATTACAATATTCTTTTGCGCGATGACAAATCATATCCATATCTTATTCTGAGTAAAGGCAAGCATCCTGCTTTATCCTATTATCGTGGCAAAAAACGTCTTGATTGTGAATATTTTGGTCCCTATCCGGATGCTACAGCAGCAAAGGAAAGTCTCAAACTTTTACAAAATCTATTTCCTATTCGTCAATGCTCAGACACCGTGTATGCCCATCGTTCACGTCCATGTCTTATGGCGCAGATTGGCAAATGTCTTGCTCCATGTGTGCCTATGAGTGAGGAAGCATATCAGGATTACCTAAAGCAGGTTGAGTATGTGCGTCTTTTTTTAAAGGGGCAGAATCAGGAAGTTCTTAATGAAATTACTTTGAGAATGGAATCTCATGCCGAAAAACTTGAATTTGAAATGGCAGCAAAACTTCGTGATCAGCTAAAAAATTTAAGGAGAGTACAGGAATCGCAGTCAGTCAGTGGTGACATTATGACTGATCTAGATGTTGTAGCGCAGGCTATCGCCGAGAATATCTGCTGCACTCATGTGCTCTTTATAAGAAGTGGGCGTATTATCGGCACACGTTCATATTTTACCAATATCCGCTGTTTACAGTACGATGATGCTGATCAATGTACTGATGATTTAAAGGATGATGAGGTACAAACAGAGCAACAGGTTACAGTTTCCAAAAATTCTTCTGAGGCGACTGAAGAAGAACAGCATCAGACCTCTTTTGAGGAACATGATCCGCTTTATGCCTTTTTAAGTCAGTTCTATTTGTCTGATGCCCGTGAAGGTATGTATCCAAAGGAAATTATCACTGCAGAGAAGGTGATTGATGAGAAGGTAATTGCTGACGCAATTTATGCTGTGTCGCAGCACGAAGTTCATTTTCTACATAATGTTCGTGCTGAACGAGCCCGTTATTTAAAACTATGCGAAGAAAATGCCAAAGCATCACTTACGGCTAAATTAAAGGACAAATCAACAGCAGAAAAACGGATAAGAAGTCTTGAGACTCTTCTTGATCTTAAAGATTTAAATTCATTTGAATGTTACGATATCTCACATACCATGGGGGAGAATACCGTTGCCTCCTGTGTTTTCTTTAATCGAAATGGACCTGATACTTCTAAATATCGACGATTTAATATCAGCGGCATTACCCCAGGAGATGATTTTGCCGCAATGCATCAGGTTTTAATGCGTCGTTTTAAAGATCCAAACAATGCGCACAATCCTGATGTGGTATTTATTGATGGTGGTAAAGGACAATTAAAACAGGCTGAAGAGGTACTTGCTGGTATTTTCAGTGGTTGCACGATAAAGGCGCCATTAATTATTGCCGTGGCCAAGGGTGAAGGCCGAAAGGAAGGTCTTGAGACCCTGATAAAGGGCTATACTCATGAAGAATATCATTTGTCGTTAGATTCTCCGGCCCTGCAACTTATCCTTCATATTCGTGATGAATCCCATCGCTTTGCCATTGAAGGACATCGACATCGTCGTGGAAAGGCCCGTACTCATAGCGTACTTGAAGATATTGAAGGCATTGGTCCTAAAAGACGGCAGGCACTCTTGAAACATCTTGGAGGAATGCGTGAAGTCTATAATGCCAGTGCTGATGAACTGCAAAAGGTTCCAGGAATTTCTAAAAGCATGGCTCAGGAGATCTATGAGTGTCTTCACTCGCTTTAAAGCATTTTTCTGAGTTAAAAAAAACCTCTAAATTGAAAAACTGCAATTTAGAGGTTCAAGCAAAACTGCTATACCTAAACTTTGATCCTATCTAAGATATCTGAAAGATCTTTTAGCATTACCATAGATTTATCAACTTCATTCTTAGCCACGGACACATCCTCAGATAACTGTTGAGATGCCGAGGTAATATCCTGCATGTTTCCAGAAATCTCGGATGTTGCGGTAGTTTGTTGTTCTGCGGCTGTAGCAATCTGCGTTATTTGAGAATTAACATTTCCCACCTGCATGGTGATATCATTGAGAAGTTCCTCAATAGTTGAGGTTTCAACTGCAAGATTGTCCATATTTTTTACCGAAGACTGCATAGATTCATTTGCAGTATTGGCATTCATCTGAATTTGGGCAACCATCTTGGTTATTTCTTGAGTTGAGGTAGAAGTACGTGAGGCCAAGGCACGCACTTCATCAGCAACCACTGCAAATCCTTTACCTGCCTCACCGGCACGGGCTGCTTCAATTGCAGCATTAAGAGCAAGAAGGTTGGTCTGTGAAGCAATATCATCAATAGTCTGGACGATAGTGCCAACTTTCTGAGCCTGATCTACTAGTGCCTGCACATTTTCAGCATCCTGCTTAGATTTGAGCACCTGATTTTGAATTCCTTCAATTGTCATCTGTACCTTTTGAACGCCGGCACGGGTAGTATCATTGGATTGTGAGGAATTGGCAGCAGCTGATTCACAGTTTTTGGCAATATCAGAAGTTGTTGAAACCATTTCATCAGCAGCAGCAGCCACTGTCATGGAGCGGGATTGAGAGTCCTGCGATCTTGTATTCATATTGTCTGTCATTCGGTTAATAGTATGGAAGGCATCTTCAATATTACCAGCAGATTTTTTAATAAGTACCACATTGTTCTGCCAATCTTTTCTCATTTTTTCAAGTGAGGTTAAAAGTTGACCGAATTCATCGTTACGATTTTCATTAGTGATTGACTGAGAAAGATCACCGCGAGAAATAATGGCTGCCTGTTTTACAGCATAGTTTAGTACTCGTACAAATGAAGCAGGAAGTTTAAAGGCAATTAAGAGGGATAACAATACCGCAATTGCTGTTACTGCAGTTACAATCCAAATCGGACTTGGATCAGTCAGTTCATCTATATGCTCATCCACTCTTTTAAGATAAATACCGACTAATTTGTTGACAAGGCTAATAGCCTCATTGACAGCAGGGAAGACCTCATTTGAGTAGCAGGCACGCACATCTACCGAGAAACCTTTATCCACAAGATTTTCCATCTTGTTTTTCCACAGATCGATTGCCTTAACAAGATCGTTTTTTAATTTATTGATATCCTGAGTATCAGACTCTCTAAATACTGTTAACTCACCTATAGCCTTATTTAAGGCCTCAATTTTTTTGTTGGTCTCCTGAGCTGACTGTGGATTGTAATTGGATACCGAGTTGTTATACATCACGAGATCATCGCGAAAGTCAGTAGCAGCAAGCGACACATTCACAATGCGCTGATAATGGTTTTCAATGACACCCTTAACAAAGGATGCTACTTTTAATGAAGAAGAGGCATTGGATATGGAGACGATAGCTATAATCAGTGTTAGAAAAATGACTATAGCAAAGGACAGTCCAAGTTTTGCCTTTACGCCAAGACTATTTTTGTTCATAAGCAAACTCTCTACGTTTTGTTACTCTCGGGAAGTAAATCATGGTTATATGGGAAGTATTTTATGATTATAAAAGATTATAAAAAAAAAGTATTTGGTTTTTAAAAAGAAACCGGATCAAATCAAAAGAAATTTTGAAAAGTTTATCAAAAATCACAAAGTTATGTAAAAAAAGACATTTTTTCTAAAGTTAAAAAAAGTAGTGACCGAGCACTACTTTCTTTGTCTTAGGTTCTAACGCGACATTACGTATTTCACAAATTTCAGTTTGGTTGCATCATCGGCACTATTGTACATTTTTACCAGTTCATTATAAGTTACGTGGTTTACCTTTCCACCTTTAGATGTGGATGATGTCGACATGGCTGAACCGCCTCCCATTGGTTCGAGTGTTAAGCCCTGCTGAACCATAACCGAACCACTGCTATCAGCACGGATGGTAGGAGTACCATAGGCATTGGTGGAAAGTCCACGCTGACTGCCAGGTACATCGTTAGGTGCATACAGTCTGCCTAAAGATGCCAACTCGTTTTTGTATTCGCGCATCATACTAAAACCTCTGTCAGAAGTCATGAGGAAATATGAAGCATCCTGAGGTGTTAGTGGCTTATCAGTGGAGGTGTTGACCAGTTCAATTTTCTGTTCATTGGCAAAACGCTGTGCATCATCAAAGGAGGTTAAGGTACGATGAGTAAAAGAATAGACATCATCCTTACCAATATTGTAGATATCAATAACCAAAGGACTAACTGACTGCACAATACGTCTGTCTCCGGCTCCGGCATTAAAGGAATCCTTAAAAGAAACAACAACTTGATGACGGCCTGGAGTCAGCTCTATAGTTTTGGTAAAAGAACTGTAGTTACTTGGATTAGTATCACCATCAACAAATTCCAGTACATAATGAGCAGGAATTTTGAAGCCTGCGCCTAATGTTTCAAAACTGCACAGTGCTGCAGCAAGTAGTAGAGATGTCTTTAATTTTTTGTTAAGCATAAAAGTACCTACCAAGTTATAAAAAAGAATTTTGAAAATAATACACGTTTTTTTTTAAAAATCATAGACCAAACCAATTACTGCCTTATTTTTTCCCATGGCTTCATTTTTAATCTGTTGTTCTCCATAGAAACGCCCAGGTTTGGAGTTAACATCAAAGGCGGCTTCTGCAAAAATTTTGAAGTTTGCATTAAGGCGATAATAAATACCCAAAGTCAAATCTGATCTGATATTGTCACCATTGTAACGTTTTGTTCCGTAACCTAGGTTAAAGCAAAGACCGTTATCAAGTGTGTACGAGGCTACTCCTTCGTAGGAAATTAGCTGATGGGAATAGGAACCGTACTTGGTATATGTAGCATTTAAGGCCAGATAAAGCCCTTCACCGAAGGTGCCATAGGAAATAGAAATGCCTCGGTCAACTTTGAAAGTAGGTGTATATTCACCATAGGTAAAGAAACTGGTGTTGTCTCCAAGATTATGAATAATTTTATTGGTTGGTGCGTAATATCTGGTCATAGCGCCAGCCGCATCCTTTGCCAGGTAATAAAAACTCATACCATAGGCTATACTTAACCCGTTACTAAGACGGGTCGCAAAAGCAAAGGCGGCTTGATTGCTGATATTGACAGGAGTTTCGTTGACTTTACTTGAAAATGCCTGATAGGAAGCACGAAAATCCCAGCCAAGTGCGGAAATAGAATACATGATCTGGCTGCTGTGAAGGTCGCCTAATGCATAATGATCGTTTACATTGGTGTCAAGTTCAGTAAAGATATCAGTAACACCGGCTACAGTATAATATGCATTGTCACCTCGGCCGAAAGTTAAAATACCGTACTGTGCGGCATCAAAACCTACGTATTGAGCTCTGGTCACGATTTTTCCATCAGATTTTGAGTCAGTTCCAGCCGGCATGATCCATTCACTAACCGCTATACCAGAGACGGTGTCATTAATTTTGGTTCTCCCGGCCACACCAAAATAGGCTGTTGTTCCGATTCCACTTTTGTCACTTGGTTTACGTTTTAGTCCATCAATATGTTTGGAGCCGGCACTATTGGTGTACATGGCAGAGATATGACCGAAGATATCCATCTGGTTACCATCCTTATTGTAGATGGTAGCGGCATTAACGGTTGTATTTCCTAATAATGAAGCGAAGATGATAGCAAGAGGTAATTTTTTCATAATATATTTTTACAAAAGACTTTTTTGTAATCTGCAAAGTCTTTAGATTTGTTTTAAGCAGGAGTAGAATTATATACTAGTGTATTATATTACGATTCTAAGCAAAAATTAAGGATTTTAATGCATTGACATCTTTTGCCATAAGTGTGGTGCCCCATGTCTTTACATCTTCGCACTCATAAATACCATATCCCCAAAGTGCAACAATACTGTCCATATGTGCGGCTCTAGCCGCTAGAATATCGTTTTTATGATCTCCTACATAAATACATTCTTCAGGATGTAGGTTAAGTAGGGATGCTGCCTTTAACAAAGGCTCAGGATGAGGTTTAGAGTGAGTTAAAGAATCACAGCCTAATATCAGTGACAAATCATTAAATTCACTGAATTTTCCAAGGATTTTTTTGGCCATATATTCATATTTGTTAGTTATGACCGCTGTCTTTATCTTTTGGCTCTTGAGTTCTGCCATAAGTTCACTGATGCCGTCAAAGGGGCGGGTATAGACATCTATATGAGAGGTATAGTATTGAGCAAAACAATCCCGCATGGTGGTTTCCACTCCGGCTAATTCCCACTCTTCTTTGGGAACTGAAAGTTTTAGCATTTCTCGCATGCCGGCTGTAACTTTTTTTATGAGGATGGATTCATCTAATGTCTTGTAATTAAACTTATTGAGTGTATAGTTACATGCGGCCATTATATCTTTTGCCGTATGTAAAAGTGTTCCGTCAAGATCAAAAAGTACAGATTTATATTTTGGCATTTTGCGAGTTAACTTAAATTTTGGATAGCTGTCTTTTAAGATTTTAATATTATAATAACTGAGATTTACAATCTGAACTAATAGTAGTTCGAAAGTCTTTTTTATTATAACAGACCCAAGTGGTGCCACAATGATAGTTGATACTTCTAAAATTGAAAATTTCGAAAACCGACTTAATTATATTAAAAATTCGATTGCCACTGTTGCAGATTTCCCTCAGAAAGGGGTCATGTTTCGTGATATCACTACTTTATTAGAAGATCCTGTAGCACTTAAGGATTCAATTGACCTTCTCTATGAAATTTACAAGAACGAGAAGATTGACTATATTGCTGCCGCAGATGCCCGTGGCTTTATTTTTGGTTGCGCGCTTGCCTATCGTGTTGGCTGCGGACTTATTCTGGTTCGTAAGAAAGGGAAGTTGCCTCGTAAAACGATTTCAGAAGATTATGATCTTGAATATGGCAAGAACACACTTGAAATCAGCGCTGATTCTTTAAAAAAGGGTGACCGAGTGCTTCTTATTGATGATCTTCTGGCTACTGGCGGAACTGCAGGAGCCATGATTAAACTGGTGCAAAAGACTGGCGCAAAGGTTATCTCTTTTGCCTTTATTATCGAACTTGAAGATTTGGGCGGTGCTAAGAAAATCAAGGATCTTTATAACATTGATTCCTTTAGTCTTGTAAGTTTTAAAGGAAAATAAATTCATGAGTGAGGCTTTGCATCCGTATCTTGCTTTAGCGCGTAAATACCGTCCTGCCACCTTTGATGATGTTGTAGGTCAAGAACAGGTTATTGAGGCGCTTAAGAATTCCATTAATGCCAAGAAGATCCATCATGCCTATCTGTTGACAGGCACTCGTGGAATTGGTAAAACTACACTGGCACGCATTATTGCCAAATGTATCGAATGTGTTGATGGGATCAGTGCTCATCCTCATGAGCATAATGAGGAGTGTGATTTCTGCAAGGCTATTGCCAACGGTAATTTTCCGGATGTAATTGAAATTGATGGTGCCTCTCAGACGAAGGTAGACGACACGCGTGCTCTTTTGGAAAATACTCAGTATCCCCCTTTGCAGGGCCGTTTTAAGGTCTATATCATCGATGAGGTACATATGCTCTCGACGAGCAGTTTTAATGCGCTTCTAAAGACGTTAGAGGAGCCTCCTCAGTATGTAAAATTTATTTTGGCAACTACTGATCCTCAGAAGATCCCGGCTACGGTTCTTTCGCGCTGTCTTAGACTGCAGTTAAAAGCCTTAAGTGTTGCTGATATTACCAATCGTATTCTGTACATTGCTGACAAGGAAGGTATTGTCTGTGACAAGGAAGCGGCTATAATTATTGCACGAACTGCTCGGGGTAGCATGCGTGATGCTTTATCCTTATGCGATCAGGCTATTGCTTTAGGAAACGGTTCTTTAAAACGTGATGCTACGCTCTCCATGTTGGGTACAGTAGGTGACGGTGTTTTAGTCCGTATTCTTGACTTGCTCAAAAGCAACAGTACACAGGAGCTCGGTGAGGTACTGTCTACTGTTCGCAATCTTAGCCCTAACTATAAGAATTTACTCAATGAACTTATCATGACCTTCCACGATCTGGCTCTTTTCCAGATGATTGGAGGTGAGGATAAATTTAACGTTTTCTCTACCTCTCCTGATCTTCTCAAGGCTTTTTCTCAGGATTTTTCTGCTGAGGCTCTGCAGTTATATTACCAGATTTGTCTTGAAGGAATTGAAGAGTATCGTTTTGCAATTGACGGAGCTATGGCTTTTGAAATGACAGTCTTAAGACTGTTGTGCTTTACTCCCGAAAAAAAAAAGATTTTATAGGTGAGGAGCCTTTTGACGGAGTCTATCTTAATCCTTGCAATCAGAGTATTACACCTAAGGCCATCTTAGACTTACCTTTAATCTTAAATGCTCAATCTGATTTTCTAAATGTTTTTTGGGAAAATGAACAGTCAAATACTGTACCCCAAAAACTTGTCAATGATGTTGCTTCCACAAATTCCGTTAACTTTAATGAAGATAACAGCAAAGCAGATGCTGCTGCGCTAGATGAGTCTTTACAGAAACTTCAGAATATTAACGAAGAGCACAGTATAGCAGATGCCCCTGCGGTGGATGAGCCTTTACAGAAACTTCAGGATAATAGCGTTACACAGACATCTTCAGTGCATGATAGTCCTGTAACAGCGTATTTAAATAAGAACGATCAAGATGCTATTGTTCCATTGGAGCCACAGACTGAAAAAATATCTCAACAGAATGTTTCTGAAAGTCAAAAAAACGATATTGCTAGAAATAAATCAAGTGCCACAGATGACTTTGATGTACTTATCAGTGCTCTTGAGAATTTAGGGGGAAAGACTGCTCAAAAGAAGAGCAGTAAGTCATCTCTTTATCATGAAAAAATCAAAAAAATTATCCAGGATGCAGACGATTCGCTATCACGGCCTAAATTAAATATCGAGCCTCATACCCTTGAAACCTCAGAGGCTTACAGAAAAACCTTATCTTCCATTAAAGAAACACTTGAAACTTCAAAGATTAATCTTGACACTATTCGCGAAATTGCCGATTATCTTGAACGTCTTAATCAGGCTGAAAAGACTCTCTTGCCTCAACATAACAAAATTATGAGGACAACTTCAAGTGTTGAAGCCATTTATGATGTTGTAAAGAGTATAAATAGCAGTGGTGGAGAAAAGAATATTACAACGCCGGAAGCTAAAAATGATAAAGATAATAATTTAAATGATGAGGCTAACCTCTCCCAAGATAAATTAGCTCTCAATAACAGTACCGCAGAATCTTTTGAAGATGACGTCTTACATTCTGAGAAGGTGGAAAACAATGCTTTAGTATCAAATAGTTCCGAAGATCCTAAAGAAATGGAGAAAGTGCCCAATGAGTTTATCAAGGCTCAGGACGGCCTTTTAAACTTGCCTACTGACTTTGAAAATTTGAGTATCGATGATAAATTAGCCGTTGTACAACAGCAGTCTTTGGCTCAGTTAGATTTTTTTAATGAAAAGTTTGGAGATCTGAAAGCCAAAACTCAGGAATCTAATCGCAAAGCGCTTGACGAAAACTATCGAAAATATGCCGATGAGAAACAAGAAAAAAATGACCTTGAAGATAAAAAAAGTGTTGCGACATCTTTAGATAATGCACTTGCTTCAGGTGATACTGATGATCATGAAGATTATTTTGATAATGGGAATTTGCTGTCAGCATCTGATAATTCTTCCTCTGAAAATAATTCGGATAATCAAGATGTTTTGGCTAATAATGACCAGCAACAGATGTCAGCGTCAGAGGAATTGAATAGTCAAGAACCTACTCCTATGGGTGAGGCAGTAAGTCTAAAATGTGCATTAGATGAGGCTTTAAATTCCCATAAAAACACTAAGATAGGGGAGTTGTCGCCTAATGAGCATATTAAGTTATCCGATGATCTTGTTAATGCTGTTACCCTTTCTTTAAAACATGAACTTGGCAATAACGTTAATATGGCGTCTCTTTTGGCCAACAAGCATATTGAAAATGATAAGGTAAAGAGCCTTGTTAACACCAGTTCTCCTGCTGATACCGATAATAAAGAGCAGTTTTTAGATAATAACGATATTGATAATGAAAGAAATGAAGAGCAGGATGAAAGTGATGAAAGTGAAGAGTGTATCCCACCTAGCGTTACTGTAAGTAATGACAGTTATAATACGGAAAGTCAGCATCATATTTACGAGAAAGAAAAAATTTTAGATGGCAATCCTGCAAGTCTACATCCGCATACTATTAAGATTATGGAAGATTATGATCAATATGAAAACCGCAAACTTGG
>CACYBT010000321.1 GCA_902772715.1 uncultured Succinivibrio sp. | reverse complement strand
CATTGTTCTTCAGAGAGAATTCTGCAATGTGCTTTGGTGATGCCAAGAAGACGGTTGAAGAGATTGTAGCCAATATTTAAATATTTTTGCTGGTAAATAAAAGAGTCCTCTGTTATGGAGGACTTTTTTTGCTTGTAAAATGTAAGAAAAAGGCAAAACTGACTAAAGTTTACACTAAGAGATGCCGATAAACAGATAAGGGGTTTTAGAACAAAAAGGTGGAATTATGGCTATAGATGCAAGTGCTCTTACAAGCATAAATAATGCTATTAAATCGTATGGTGGTAAGGTAAGCACCACGGAAAACAAAGGTTCTAGTCTAATTGAGACCATTTCAAGGGCAAGTGCTGAAATTGCTACCACTAGTAGATACAAAACAGCCTTTGAAGAAAAAATGAAAGCAGCCAATTCAACTGAGGATACTGTAGAAATCAGTGAGGATTCACTTGCTGCTTTAAAAAAATATAATAGTAAGCAAAGTCAAGATGCCGAGGATACAAAGATGGCATCCAGTACCTATGATTATATGAGCATTAAAAGGAAAAATGCCGAAAGATTGGCCGCTATAGAAAAAGAACTTAGTGCCAAGTATGGGACCAATTCTCAACAGAACGGCCAGGAAAGTACTCAAGGTACTGATGTGACAAATTGACATTCTCCTTTTGCGAAAGCAAGAGGAACCCTACTGTAGAGACTAATTGCATAGCCCTCTTCTAAGGTTGGAGTGGCTTACCTCTTATGATGTTCATTTTTCCTCTGTCTTTTTAGAGACTGCAGACTGCAGAGGCTCAAGTTCAAGCTAGACACATTTTAAGCCTTGCATGTCCTGCCCTTGTGGATTTTGTTATAGATGAGCATACCAGACTAACTTTACGGCGCCTTGTGATAAAAATATTACTTACGAAAATAATCAGTTTTGTAACAGACTATGACTCATCGCTAAGAATAACAAAGGTACATGCTGTTTCACCGGCGGTTACGCTGCCCTGTTTGCTCACAACCTTGGCTATTGAACCGGATGATTTGACTACAAGCATAGAAGTTATGGTCGATTTCAAATATACTGAGACCTGATTGATGTCAATATCAATAATGGTATCTCCGGTTGTAACTTTATCTCCCACCTGTACCTTTGCCGTAAATCCTCCTCCAGAAAAGCTGTTGGTTCCAACTCCGTAGCAGACATAAATTTCAAGACCATTCACAGTCTTAATGGAAAAAGCATTGGCTGAGGCCACAATTCTAGCGATGGTCCCGGAGCATGGGGCGACAATTCTTGAATCTTCAGGAATAATGGCAATTCCATCACCGATGAGTTTTTCAGAGATTACAAGATCTGGGACTTCCTCTAGGGAAATTACTTTTCCTGATATAGGGGCAATTAACTCTAGATCCGCCATTTTCTGCGCTTCTTCTATTTCTCTATTATCGTTTTTTAAAAATGAAAATAATCCCATTTTTCTTCCTTGTTTAAACTGTGTTTTACAACTTAAAAAGTAATATTTTAGTCCGAATTTAATTATAGTCTGCTAATTATTGTAGTTAACTCATCACCTGTGTAAATCTGCATAATCTTATCATAGAGCTCTTGATTAAATTTAGGTCTAATATCCTGTTTTAGATTGAGGTTTTCTACTGCTTCTTTTACTTTGATGATATTATAGGTTCCAGTGACAAGATATGATACTCCAAGGTTAAAGTAAAAAGGTAAGAGTTCTGTTCTTGAAGCAAATTTTCCCGCAATACCCAATGTTACATGAGCCTCGCTTGCGGCTTTTGCCGCCATTGCTATCATCTTTGCCAAAACAGGAGTAAAAGCCCGGTCTGCAGGGCATGGAGCAGAAGCATATTCAGCAAGTGAACTGCTTCCTAATAACATCATATATGTGTCTTTGGCAAAAGCAGGTGCCAAAAGTACGGCTGCAGGAGTCTCCACCATAAAGGATACTTTCATTGTTCCATGACTTAAACCTTCTTCGCTGAGCTCATTTAGGCATTCCTTTGCCAGATGATGCAGATAATCCTTTTCACTGATTCTGGTAATGAGAGGAAAGATGATATTAATCTGTTTTCCAGAACTTGCTTTGAGCATAGCTCTAAGTTCTTTTTTTAGTAAATTTGTCCCAACCAGAGCACCATAATCTTTAAGTGGGCCTGATTCATCAGTAGTTACATTGAAAAGGGGTTTTTTATCGTCAGCAAAATCAAAAGTGCGTGCGGCTAATGGCGCATGATCTTTTGTTTTCGAAAATATGGCATAAAAAGCCTTTGTCATTTCATATTCAGTTGGTTCTGTTTGGGAGCTTAAGAACAGGAATTCAGAACGCAGCAGACCTAGACCATGCTGTGTTAAAATACTGTAGTCATCATTTGGCAGAATCGCACCAACAGCTGCACTAATCGTGATATTCAGCAAACTATCATCATTGATCTTTGCAAAATTTGGATCATCAAAAGAGCCTAGACTTTTGACTATATCATCATGAGGATCAACAATTACAGTGGCCGCATTGCTGTCAACAATTATGGTTGAGCCTGATTTAATCGAGGTGGCATCAAATACCCCGAATACCGCAGGTATGCCAAGTTCACGCAGAACAATGCTTAGATGACCAGAATCACGCCCCTCTTCAAGAATGAGTCCTTTTAAATGTTTTGTCTCTAATGAAAGCAACTGTGCAGGAGAAATGGTCTTATCTATAAGTATTACATCTTTGGTTAATACTGGTATTGCATAATCTGAATCTTTTCTGTTGTCCAGTGTTCTTATAAACTCGTTTATAAGGGCTTTAATTTCCTCTTTATCATTGTCATTATCATAATTATCAGTAAAGTACTGAACAAGATTATTAAGATAAATTT
>CACYBT010000320.1 GCA_902772715.1 uncultured Succinivibrio sp. | reverse complement strand
CGCAGTTTCCTTGGTCTGGTATTCTGCAATTACCTTCTTGAAGATTTCCTTATCCTTATCCGCACTGCGGGCGGCAATGACATTGATATATGGATTGTCCTGCTCAATCTTGCCGCCTACTCCGTCTGAAAAGATAGGATCGGTGGTAGGATTAAGGTTATTATCCACAGCATAATTGGAATTGATGATGGCGGCGGCGACATCAGGCAGGAGACTTGGAGTATTGCCCGCATCAACCTCATAGATTTTGATCTGCTTTGGATTCTCGATGATGTCACGGACGGTGGGCACATACCCTTTGGACTTATCAAGAGTAATGATCCCTGCCTGTTCTAAGACCTTGAGCGCACGACCTCCGTTGGTAGGATCATTGGGAATGGCAATGGTATCCCCTTCCTTTATTTCCTCAACCGATTTGATTTTCTGCGAGTAAAGTCCTAGTGGGGCAATAATGGTCTGGGCAATGGTTTCAATCTTATAGTCGTGGCTCTTCACATCCTCATTAAGATATGCCTGATGCTGGAAGGCATTTAGATCAATCTCACCGTCATTTAAGGCACGATTGGGAAGAGTATAGTCTGCAAACTTGACTAAAGTCAGTATTATCCCCTTGCTCTTTAAACGTTCTGCCACACTCTCCCATGCTTCATTGTGTTCACCCACAACTCCAAGTTTTACTTCATTTGCATCAGCGGCATATACGGTTCCTGAGGCTGTAAGAGTAAGTCCCAAAACAGCAGCAAATAAGGCTTTTTTTAATTTTTTCATAATATTTTTCCTCTTTTTTTGTTAATAAAAATTAAAGTTCTACACCTGCATACAGATCCTTATACTTTAAAAAAGCGCTAGCCCCGATGCTCCGGAATGGCTCAGGAGGCAGATAAGATGGATGGTAGGCGCTTTTTATATAGTCAAGCTCTTCACTGTCACGGTTCTGTATGAGGTCGGCAAGATAGGTTCCTAAAATGGCAGCCCGGGTTACGCCGGTCCCGTCCGAGGTAACACCTGCATAGATATTTCTTGCTACCTCGCCAAACAGCGGCCTCGTGTTACCTGTAAAGGAGATGAGCCCCCCGTAGTGATATGCAAAATCAACGTTTTTCAGGTTTGGAAAACGTCTTAAAAATGCACGTCTAAGATAATATTCAGAGCGATTAAACAGCCTTTTTGAGACATTGAGTCTGGAGGCAAAATCAATATCTGTGCGTACAAAGATACGATGGTCGCTGGTATATCTTATTGTGGCACCGGAAGGATGTGTTGCCGTAAGCCCCCATGGATTTACCCCTGCAAATGCTTTTTGTTCTTCTAAAGTAAGAACCCGAGTCAAGGCGCCATAGCTGTGAATGGCTGCTACATTTGAGGCCGCCTTAAAACCAAATTTACTCAAAAAGGCATTAACGGTCAGAATGATTTTTCCGGCTGCAATCTGTCTGCCATCGGACAGGATCACCTTAGGCCTTGCACCATCAGTAACCTCTGAGACCTTGGTATTTTCAAAAACAGATACACTTGAGGGCAAAGCAGAGGCCAGGGCTCTTATGGTCTCTGAAGGATTGTTCAGAATTGTATCCTTCACATACAGCGCATCTTTGTAGAAATCTGTACCAAGAAGTGAGGCGAGGTCATCCCCCTTCACACGTGTATAGTCCAGATTAAGGTTGGTTAGATGCTCCTCGAGACGGTCTAAAGCAAGAGAGTTTCTCTTTTCGCGAACCCCCTTATACATGCCGTCATACCGCCATTCAAAATTAAGATTATGCTGTTCCTTAATCTTTTCGATGCGGGAAACAATAAGCCTGTTGAGTCTTAAAAGCCATTTCTGATCTTCTAGTGTAAAGCGATCAAAACCAATCAGCGCTTTGGCAACCTGCGCGATGCTTACAAATCCGGCATTTCTGCCAGAACTGTAAAAACCCACCGGCAAAGCATCAATCAGTGCGATTCTGGCAGATGGATTATTCTCTGCAAGGCGGAAAGCGGCGCTGACACCACCAAATCCGGCACCCACCACCACATAGTCATAGCTATCTTTTATAAGTGAGGGATCTTTGAACTTATAGTTCTTATATGAAGACAGTTCAAACCACGGATTCACACCGCTTCCTTCAGGGAAAACTGAAACCTTGTACATAATGAAATCTCCCGAAGATACTGACTGAAAACACAGCAGTATCCGTATGCAATACCTCAGTAACGTAAAAAAGTATGTAAATTTATGCTGTAAATTAAGCGTATTGAGTTTTACATTCGGGAACAGGTACAGCAGGTATGAACACAGTCTGTACTGTCTTTTGCCTTCAAAGGCAGAGTTGCATTTAATGAATTGAGAGTATCTAAAATTACAAAAAGATACTTTTTAGAAACAATTGCAGACATTTTTTT
>CACYBT010000319.1 GCA_902772715.1 uncultured Succinivibrio sp. | reverse complement strand
GAATGTTATGACTGACAAGAATGCATTAGTTTCGAGGCTTATTGCCATTTTGGTTCAATATGTACCAGGTCTTCAGAATCAGGTAGATGCTTTTTCGGCTGATTATTTTGCTCAGCGTGCTCTTTTGCGCGGTCTTATGAATATGCATAAGGTTGAAAATCCTTTGAGTGAAGAGTTTTTTGCGCTGCAAGATGAGCTTTTAGCGGCGGAGTTAAAGGAAAAGAATCTTGTAAACTGTGCCTCGCTTGCTGCTGTCAAGTTAAATCCTATGCTTTCCCTCCATCAGGGAGATATTACCTCTTTGTGCTGTGATGCCATTGTGAATGCGGCTACACCGCTGTTACAGGGATGTTTTCAGGCAGGCCATAACTGTGTAGATAACTGTATTCACAGTGCTGCCGGACTGCAGCTGCGTTATGAGTGTGCACGGATCCTTGGTAATCGTGTGGCCAAGGAGGGGAGTGCCATTATTTCTCATGCTTTTAATCTGCCCTGCCGTTTTGTAATTCATGTGGTAGCCCCTAAGGTGGGTTTTGAAGTTACTTCAAAAGAAAGATCCTTACTGGCCTCCTGTTATACCGAAACTCTTAAGGTAGCCCGTAAGAACGGCGTAAAATCTCTGGCCTTCTGCCCAATTGGGACCGGAGCCTTGGGATACCCTGCCGGCAAGGCGGTGAAGGTCGCAGTTGAGACTGTGCAAAATGATCTTGAAGCGCATCACAATGATCTTAAGGTGGTTTTTGCTGTGGATAAGGAAAGTGATTATCACCTCTATGACGCCGAACTCAATCCTAATCCTAAAAAGAAAGATGATGAACTACATCCGTTTTTTAATATCAACCTGATTTAACCGGCATGAGGGCATGTATCCTTCGGTTTTTACAGGGCTTTTTAAAAATATAATTTCTTGAGGCGGCAATGATGTGTACGAATATTATTTATGCTATGCTACAATGCTAACCTGGTAAGTGCCATGAGTGGAAAACAGCATGTATTCAAATTCTAAAAAAGACTATTTTATAAGATATCTTCTGACGTTTAGCGGCATCGTCTCTATTGTCCTTTCCCTGTATCTTGCATACGGCATCTATTTTGCAAAATGGGTGGGAGTATTCTCGATCTTATCTTTTAAGTACTATTTTTTAATTTTATCTTTAGAGTATTTCCTAATCACCTTTTTCTCAGGACTGCTGTATGGTTTTTTTCAGAGGGGATATATCAAGGAATTTGTAAAGTCCGCAAGTATTACCCTTCTGATGCTTTTGGGACTTGTGTTCGTGCTGTTTTGGCTGCATCAGTTAAATGACTCGAGGCGGCTGGTCATAGGTTATTTTGCATTAATCTTTGTGGGGTTTGACTGGCTTTCAAAAGTTGTTTTAAAGGCGTTTTTAATTGAATTTTTCTCGCGTTCTAAATTTTCAAGCAAGGTTTTGGTGGTAGCTCCGGCAAACGAATATGTAGGCATAGTGCGTTCTTTTGACAAAAATCTTGACTGGTCAAAAAAAATAGTGGGGGTGGCTACTGACGATAAAGAGCAGTTAGGGCATATTGTTCACGGCAATAAGGTGGTTACCACCTGTGATAATCTGCTCGATTACGTGACGCATCATAATATTGATGAAATTATGTCTTTTTATGAGCTAAGCAAATGTGACGAGAAACTTAAAACTGCTTTTTCCAAGATTGAGGAAATGGGCATTAAGATTAATCTTAAATTCACTATTGAGGGCTTTGACTATATACCGAAGTCTCTTATAAGATTTGACCGCATTGCCAATGTGCAGTGCGTATCCATTTCCAGAAATTTCATCTCCCCAAGAAAAATTCTAGGCAAGAAAATACTGGATTTTTCAGGAGGTCTTATCGGCTTTCTGATTTTTGTAATCGCCTATATTATTGTTGCGCCTATAATTAAGTTTGATTCAAAGGGCCCGGTACTGTTTTCCCAGTTAAGAGTCGGCAGAAACGGCAGAATCTTCAAGTGCTATAAATTTCGCTCTATGTATACTGATGCTGAAGAGCGCAAAAAAGAGCTGATGGCGCAAAATGAAATGCAGGGTCTGATGTTCAAATTAGAATCCGATCCTAGAATCACCAGAGTCGGTAAATTTATTCGCAGGACTTCCATTGATGAACTGCCACAGTTTTTGAATGTCCTAAAAGGCGATATGAGTCTTGTCGGTACGCGTCCTCCAACTTTAGATGAATATCAGTATTATGAGCCGCAGCATAAGGCGCGTGTCAGTATGAATCCTGGACTTACCGGCTTATGGCAGGTAAGCGGCCGCAGTGATATCAAAAATTTTGAGGATGTGGTCAAACTGGATATGCAGTACATTGATAACTGGTCAATCTATCTTGATATCAAGATTATTCTTTTGACCATTAAAGTGGTTCTTTTTGGTAAAGGAGCCAAGTAATAGTAAAAGTCTTTTAGACTTTCTGGGGTGAATTTTTTATTAAGATAAAATAAGATATGAAAAAGTTACTGCTAGTTCTGTTCTTGCTGTGTGCTGCAGGTTTGGGGGGAGGTCTCTTTTATTATTATAAATTTGAGGCTCCGGAAAAGCAGGTTAGCCTAAAGGTTGAGGACGATCTTAAATATGGAGTTCTCGATGAAGTGCTAAAGCCCTATCATTTTGGTCGGGATAAGCATCAGTTCTTTTATGAGAATTTTAAAGAACTTTTAGAAGGTGACAGTTTGCTTTTGCTCTTAAAGTCCTGTGGCTGTGAGGAGCACATCCTTAAGATGGAGCCTTCTGAGAGAGTTAAGTATCTGCTTTCCTTACAGTTGAGGATGATGCTTGATAATCTTAACAGCCTGTCTTCAGAAGAACTTCTTGATTTTTTTCAGGTTTATGAAAAGTTCTTTCATATTCTGCCACCGTCTAAGTGCAGAGCGCTCAGGAAGCAGGAAGGGGAGATTGGACAGTATTTTAATCTTGAAAACTATCTGCGTGCTTATCGCAATATGTCTTATAGCAAGACCAAATCTTCTTTTCATTCCTTAAGAAAATCCCTAGAACAAGCCGAAGACGGTGATAAAGCGCGTTTTGCTAAAAGCAGGCGCGAAGAGTTAATGGCGCTTATGGATGAGGTTTATTCTCAGTACTACGGTACTGCTGAGAACAGCAGGAACAGAGTGGTACTAAAAGCGCTCACTAATGAAAAAAATCAGGATATTGTGGCCTGCACCTATTTTAAGTTTCTCTATAGGGCAGTTATAAACTGTAAGGATGACAAGACAAGAAACACGATCATCGCCTCATTCCATGAGCTTTAGGATGATCTTGCGAGAATCCTCGGCATTTTAATGCCGAGATGAGAGCAAGTATGCTAGACTATAAGCATGAAGGAAAATCTT
>CACYBT010000318.1 GCA_902772715.1 uncultured Succinivibrio sp. | reverse complement strand
GCCCGATGTTGCAACGCTGCAACTTTAGCATAAGAAAAAATGAGGCCTTGAAAAAAGGGGCACTTATGGACACTGTTTCTTCTTAACTATCTGAATTCTAAGAAAAATAAATTTTAAAAAATGGAGCGATTTAAAAAATTTTCTATAAGATACTACAGCACTGCTGTGAAAGATTTTTTTTCTTTGACTTTCTCCTCTTGCTTTGGCAAGAGGAGAACGTGTGGGCTCAGCATGAGCATTGCCTATAGGGGGTAAGTTCCGAAGTCGCCCGCTAGTGGGAAGACTTAGCAAATCCACAAAGTGGTTGCGGTGACGCTATAGCAAAAAGCAGTGGATAGCAAATCTTTGATCCTAAGAACAGAAATCATCCGTAATTCCCGTAACTAAATTCTACCTATATTCTTTGCAACTCATCTGGCGTTGGTGAATAAGGTATAGTTGCAGGACACTTTATCGCAAAATGCTTGTAGACGGAATTCATTTTCTTTACCTCTTCAGACGTAATCAATTCTTTCTCATATATTGTTGCTGTCTGATGCCTTAGTAAGGCAAATAAGCCTGATATTGTATATTGCGTACCAATCAATCTATCACTAAGGATTTTTAAAATGGTTGATGAGATAAAGGTCATCATAAGATGTCCTCTTAAGGTACTCTCACTTTCTACACCTAAAGGCAGCATCTTGCCATCCTTCTTACCTATTTTAAAAATCTCCTCAACCTGATTTCTGGTGAAGTACAGTTGGATGATATGATCTTTACGAACTTTTCTTGTAGCAACCAACATAAACAATCCGCTTTTTTGTAGTTCATCAAAGAGCTCTGAGCCTAATAGGTCTTCATCAATTGCTTTAAGCGAAAGATGTTTGCGGCTTTCATTCTGCATAGTGGTATCGAGACATAGATATCCATACGCTCTATGATTGCTGTTACTGCCTATTTGTACTTCAACCTCCTGAACATACATAATCCGTCCTCGGTGAACAAGTATATTATCTGCAGACTCAAGTTTTTCGCGATAATTTTTCACAGCCTCAGTAAATATTTTGTGGTTACCGTGTACTCTAGTGACAAAGGATATATTTGCTTCAATCAAAATATCAGCATTTTTACCATTGTAATATCCAGCGTCCAGTAAGGCGAACTTGGTGTTTATATGCATAGCCTTAATTTCAGCCGTGGTTCTTTTTAAAGTTGACGCATCAATAATATTACCGGGCACATAACGATAGTATAAAGGCAATCCTGTTGATTGTTGTACTACGTATATTAGTCTTACCTCCATGCTGAGCACGCCGTTATGATTGTTAACTCCTGTAACAGGTAACTTTGCCTCATTAGGTAAACCACTACTATCTATAAGAATACCGTCGCCAATGTCACCATTCTCAATCATACCGTAATCAGATTTTTTATCTGTCATCTGACATGTTCTAACAAAATCATAGTACCGAGCGAAGAACGCTCGTTTATTTTCTTCAAGACCTATTATTTCTAAGGCCTCGGAAATTCTTTGAGAACTCATATTGGCATTTGGCCATAATACTCTGGCATAACTTAGTTCATACCAATCCTCTGCATAACAGTTAGCCTCACTTGAAGTAACATAATAACAAATCAGAGCATATAAAGTATCTTTGTTACTGAAGGCTATGGCATCAACCGCATCTTTTATTCCCAAGATTTTAAAAAACTCGTCATAAAAGAAAATATCTCCAAACTGAAGTACTAGCCTAGAATAATGTTTTCTACCTATTTTATATGTACTGCTGCGCCGAGTTTTGTCAGGTGAAATGAAATCCTCTGGGACTTTGCCGTAAATGTGAGTATTAGGGTCAAATGTAAACTCTCCTCGCTCTCGATTTCGAAAAATGTGACGTTCTTTATCAAGCACTCTGCCAAGATTGATATATTCTTTTTTAATTGCTCCATTCACCCATTTAGAAATATCACATCTGGCATATGTAACACCAGCCTTGTCGTAATAGGTTATATACATGGCATCACCTCTAGTTAGAAACTAGAGTTAATTCTAACTAGTTGTAAAAATAAAATCAATACCTCGTATATAGGTTTTCTTAATATAGGTAGAATTAGCATAGGGGAATTACGGATCATCTATAGGCGTATTAGGTGGATAAGAGTGCACGTTAACTCAAAGTCCAATAGTTAGCCAGAACCTAGTATGTAGAGATGGCGGATAGATGGAGTGAAAGATAATATTATAACCTTAGGAGATCTTGTCAGCGGGAAACCGTAGTAACAACGAATGGCAAGAAGTCAGATTAGATCGTAGTAGCGAGGACTAAACGTGAAGGACCGAACCTAACCAACGTAAAAGACGGAGGAACCAAAGTACAACAAAGTCACAGAAAGGAAGCACTTAGATTAAGTGAACGCCAAAGACATGAAAGTAGTGCGGAACACGAAGGTAATGTTAGGAAGTGATAGAGAGTTGTCAAGGATATAACCTAATGAGTAACATTAACTTTTTGAAAGTCAGTTCTAATATAGGGAACTGACTGAAATTAGGTTAGGAACCGCCGTATGCGGAACCGCACGTACGGTTTGTGAGAGGACTGGGTAAAACTCGTCCTACTCGATGAGTTAAAGCAAAGATTACTGTTATCATAAAGTTCTCCGTCTCTCAGAAGAACTTAAATTATGAGCTCTAACTCTTGGGTTGTGCGTTAAAAATGCTCTCTTTTTGATGTAAAAAGATGTGAAAGATTAATGGTTTGTTGTTTTGGAAAGATTGCCAGGAGAAGTCAGCTTCGGGCATCTTTTTTTAGCCCACCAATTTTGTGCTTTGCGGTTTAATTTAATTATGGCATATAAAATAATGTTAAAATATCACCAGTTTTAAAATTCTTTAACTGTTTTAAAGTAGTTGTATTCATTTTTTTAAATATGCTTTTAAAGAAATTTTATGCTACCTGAGGAAGAGTTTTAATTTCGTTTAGTTAAATTTTTTATACTGAGGACTACGCATGACTTTTATAAACAAGGCCAAATCCATTGCCGAATATGATCCAGAACTTTGGGATGCCATCAGTGGCGAAAATCAGCGCCAGGAAGATCATATTGAGCTTATTGCCTCTGAAAACTATGCTTCAAGGTGTGTCATGGAAGCACAGGGTTCACAGTTAACCAATAAATATGCAGAAGGATATCCTGGCAAACGTTACTACGGCGGTTGCGAATTTGTCGACAAAGTTGAGCAGTTAGCCATCGACAGAGCCTGTCAACTGTTTAAGTGCGAGTATGCTAACGTACAGCCTCATGCCGGTTCTCAGGCAAATAATGCCGTCTATGCAGCCTTATGCGCTCCTGGTGATGTAGTTTTAGGTCTGTCTTTATCCTCAGGCGGACATCTGACTCATGGTTCTCCAGTTAATTTCTCAGGAAAAATCTACAAGTCCGTAGGTTATGAGGTTAATGAATCTGGTGAACTTGATTATGAGGAGATCAGAAAGAAGGCTTTGGAAGTGAAACCAAAGATGATTATTGCAGGATTTTCCGCATATTCAGGTATCGTGGACTGGGCCCGTATGCGTGCCATTGCAGATGAGGTCGGAGCCTATCTTTTGGTGGATATGGCGCATGTTGCAGGTCTTATTGCCGCCGGAGTTTATCCAAGCCCTGTCGATCATGCCCATGTGGTTACCTCTACTACCCACAAATCCCTAGGAGGCCCACGTTCTGGCTTTATCCTTTCAAACTGTCATGATGAATCCATCTATAAAAAACTCAATTCTGCCATATTCCCAGGCACTCAGGGTGGACCATTAGAGCATATTATCGCTGCTAAGGCTATTGTGTTCAAAGAGGCAATGGAACCATGGTATGTTGAATATCAAAAACAGATAGTAAAAAATGCCAGCCTGCTTGCAGAAGAAGTGAAAAAGCGTGGATACAAGGTGGTATCCGGCGGTACTCACAATCATCTTTTCCTGATGGATTTTATCGGTCTTGAAATGACGGGTAAGGATGCCGAGGCTGCTTTGGGCAAGGCATATATCACGGTTAACAAGAATACAGTTCCAGGTGAACCACGTTCTCCTTTTGTCACCTCAGGTATTCGTGTCGGTACTCCGGCCTGTACCCGTCGTGGTTTCAAAGAGAATGAAATCAAAGAGTTAGCCGCCATCATGTGTGATGTTCTTGATAACTATCAGAATGATGAAGTTATTCTTAAGTGCCGTGAGCGGGTTAAGGCCTTATGCAAGCGCTTCCCAGTCTATAAGGACTAGTTTGGGAGTACATAGTGAAGACTATCACTAGACTTGACAAAATGTATATGAAGCAGGCCCTAAGACTTGCTTCCTTAGGTATCTATACAGCCTACCCCAATCCTGCGGTAGGCTGTGTCATTGTGCGCGACGG
>CACYBT010000317.1 GCA_902772715.1 uncultured Succinivibrio sp. | reverse complement strand
ATTAGGATAAGGAAATTTAGTTGATAGCGTAAGTTTTCACAAAATTGATTTTGTGATATTCCGCCGATCGTGTTGTCGCCATATATTAAATCTATTTATTAATTTTATCTTCTGATTAAGAGGTTAAAAATCATGATGGATGGTCGTAGACTTTTTTCCTCAAAGAATATTCGTGAGCAGAATTTGCAATTAGTTCGTGAGGCTTTACACGATGAACAGGTGTGTACATCCTCAAAATTAAAGGAGTTAACTGGTTTAAGTGTCGTAACTTTAAATAAAATTCTTTCCTTGCTTATTGCCAAAGGAGAAGTTATAGATGCTGGGAAAGCCAGTATCGTTAACGGAAGACCTGCTACAGCCTACCGTTTTAATGAAATGAATAAACTAATGTTAATTTTATCTGTTTATAAACGTTCTGGACATAAGTATGTAGGCTATTCTATCCATAATCTTTTTGGAGAATGTCTTGAACGTAAAGAAGAGTTGATTGAAGATAACGAATCCGTACAGACGAATTATCTTAAGGAAGGCATGGAACATTATATTGCCCGCTATAATAAAATCTCAGTCATTGGAATATCCATGCCTTCTGATGATGTAGGCGGCAGGGTAGGCTCAGCATTACGTCATGACAGCCAAAGCAAACGTCTTTCCTCTCATTTGACCAAACAGTTTAATATTCCTGTTTTTTTTGAAACAGATATTAATGCCGCTACATTAGGGTGTTATAAACGTTGTAAAAATCAAGAATATGTTAGTGGCATCATTCTTGTGCCAGGAAAAATTCCATGCTGTGGTTTCTGTTATAACGGTTCAGTATTAAGAGGTAAAGATGGAATGAGTGGTGAAATTCGCTATTTCCCTATGTACAATGATATCGGGGTACTACCTATAGAGAGTATGCAGGCTGATGATCTGACAATACGTACCATACGTGCCGTAATGTGCGTATTAAACCCAGGATATATGGCTATCTATTCTGAAAATATTAAACCAGGTCTCATTGAAAGATTAAGAAAACAACTGGCAACAGCAGCAGAAGAAGCATTGCTTCCAAAAATTGAAATTACGGAAAATCTAAGAGAGGATTCAGTATCGGGCATGATCTCCTTATGTCTTGAAAGGTTAAAAAGATCTTTATAGCATAACCTTAACACTCTTGATGATTATTGAGCGATTTTAGAATTTGGGTACATTGATGCTATTAAGAATAACTGTGTAGAGTGTCAATTGAGATTATATAGCATACCATATTGCTATATTACCCATAAAAGTCCCTGTAAAGCCTTTTCCATACTTATCTCTACAGCAAGATTCTGGATATATACTTCAATTTCTTAAGATAAGACTTTTCGTCTATACTTAACCGACCATACCACATGATAGTGTATATTATAGACACAAGTTCGAGAATGTATAAGATTTTCCTTCATGCATATAGTCTAGCATACTTGCTCTCATCTCGGCATTAAAATGCTGAGATGAGAGCAAGATCTTCCTAAACATTTTTTGCGTCATATCCATCCTCAAATATTTGCAGGATTTTAACAACTTTCAACATCCATATTAAAAATACAAAAGAGCAAAATGGATGTAAGTGACAGTTACAATAAACAAATTTATTTAAAATATTTTTTTATTTAAAAACAGTAAGTTATTTTTAACTTTACTAAATTTCTGTTAAAAATAATCCCTTATTTTCAATGTTCATTTTTTTTGCTCTTAAAATTATTACTCCAAATTTTCATATTAAACAATGGAGGAATTTTAATGCGAATAAATATGCATGAATGTTGTCATTCACAGTTATTTTTGCAAAAAGTAAATTATTCATGTCTTTGAATGAGTAAATTATTTTGAGTTTTTTTTAAACGTACAAAACCTATAAACTATAGAAATAGGGATAAAAGAATTGATTATGACCTTTAGAACTGATGAACCTTTTAATCAGCCAGATAAATTTGATCCTTTTGCTGATATACTGTTTAAACACCTGTTTGGTGATATGAATAATAAAGAAATAGTATTAGCGTATATCAATGCGATATTAGCCCGAGATGGCATGGATAAGATAAAAGATTT
>CACYBT010000316.1 GCA_902772715.1 uncultured Succinivibrio sp. | reverse complement strand
TTTTTTTGCAAAAAAGTCACGTAGACCTATCATGAGTGATAAGAGCGAAAAAGAACTGTTTCATACCGAGTTAATCTATAAACTTGAGGATAAACCACCACTTAAGGATGCCCTCTTTGCGGCAGTGCAGCATCTTCTTGCCATTTTTGTGGCCATCATTACTCCTCCGCTTATTATTGCAGGAGCGCTTAATCTGCCCCTTGAAACCACCGGCTACCTTATCTCCATGTCTCTTCTGGCATCAGGAGTCTCTACCTTTATCCAGTGTCGTAAAATTGGACCTTTAGGTTGCGGACTTTTGTGTATTCAGGGAACCTCCTTCTCCTTTATCTCTCCTATTATCGGAGCCGGACTTAACGGAGGACTTGCCGCCATTTTTGGAGCCGTGATTTCCGCATCCTGTGTCGAGATGTTCATCAGTAGAATTCTAGCTTACACCAGAAAAATCATCACCCCGTTAGTTTCAGGTATTGTAGTAACGCTTATCGGTTTAAGTCTTATCAAGGTCGGGGTTATTGCCTGCGGAGGCGGTTTTGCCGCCAAAAGTGACGGCACCTTTGGTTCTCTTGAGAATATAGCACTTTCCTCGATTGTGATAGTCTCTATCCTTATTTTTAACAGAAGCTCCAACCGTTATTTGCGTATGTCCTCCATAGTGCTTGGACTGATCATCGGCTTCATAGTAGCCTATTTTATAGGACGAGTGGATTTCTCACAGATCTCATCATTTGGCGGCATTAACATTCCCAACCCTCTAAAATATGGAATTACTTTTGATCCCGCTGCCATTATCGGTCTTGGTATTGTCTATATGATTACTGCCATTGAAGCCTACGGTGACATTACCGCAAACTCACTTATTTCAGGACAGCCAATTGAAGGTTCAGCTTTTCAGAAGAGAGCCTCTGGCGGTATTTTGGCTGACGGATTCAATTCCATGCTTTCAGGATTTTTCAACTCATTTCCTAATTCCATTTTTGCGCAAAATAACGGCATGATCCAATTAACTGGTGTTGCCTCGCGCTATGTAGGATATTTTATTGCCCTGTTCCTTGTACTCCTGGGACTCTTTCCTGCCGTAGGCAAAATTTTCTCACTCATTCCTGATCCGGTACTGGGTGGAGCCACTCTTTTGATGTTCGGTACGGTTGCCGCTGCGGGGATCAAGATTATTTCAACAAGAGTCATTAATCGAAAAGCCATTTTGGTAATGGCTTTAAGTTTCTCCTTTGGTCTTGCCGTAGAATTTGAACCTGATATTCTTAATTTTCTACCAAAACAGATAAAAGATCTCTTCACCTCAGGGATTACGACTGGAGGTATTGTCGCTATTCTCTCTAATTTTCTCATAAGAATTAATGATCCTACGTACAAGAATTAGTTTATGTGGCCATGTCCCACTTGGCTTAACTTCATGTAATAATCTAGTAGCCCAGTTTTACCTGGGCTTTCGCTGCAAATGTAAGTATGTTCGGCATTTTTTAACCGCTCACTAATTAGAACACTTCTATTAGTCTAGATAACCAATGCTGTTAAAAGGGAAATTTCCCTTTTAACAGATTTACGCCGTATCGTAAGACATTCTTGAGCAGTTTCCGCATATAAATGGGAAATTGACTTAGTACATAGAGTTGATTTTCAGTTATCTATAATTTTTTCAAGAGAGGATTGACATACGCCATATCCTCACATAGGGTTTTACGGCGACTTTTGATAAATTTGTACACTTGTTAAGAACTTGATATAATCCAAAGAATAGCATATAAAACGCTTACGCTCACACAAACTCAAAAGGCTTTCTTTTATGAAAATCAAAAATATTGTTAATCCTGCGGTATTTGTTTTTTTTACTGTAATTTACACTTGTTTTTCCATTCCGGTCAATGCTGATGATTTTGATGAAAACGGATATTCTTTACGTTTCAATCAATGCATGGATCATTCAGAAGGCGTAACTGTTAATATGCAAGATTGTATTTCCGAAGAATTGAAGGTTCAGGATAAACTTTTAAATTCACAATACCAAAAGGCAATGAAATCTTTAGATAAAGAACAACAGAAACTTCTCAAGGAAGCTCAAAGAGCATGGTTAAAAATGAGAGAAAATGATTCTCAATTAATTCTTAAATCCAATGAAGGTTCCTTAGGACGTATAGATGCAGCGTCTTCTTTTCTTAATGATACGGTGCTCAGAGTAAAATTTCTAAAAGGAATTAATGAGCAGTAATTTTCCTACATCTGATTGGATTATAACGGCTTTGTATTCTAATACCCTCAAAATGACTTATTCTACACTAAAGTAAATAAAATACTAACATTTGTAAAATAGTTCGATAGTTTATTTTACAATGATTTGAGTATTGCCAAGTCTTTTTGCGCTTATAACCTGAAAGTAAGCTCATTGTTACTTGTTAAAAATTACATTTGTCCGGCATCAATTATGCTTTAGTACTATGATTCATCTCA
>CACYBT010000315.1 GCA_902772715.1 uncultured Succinivibrio sp. | reverse complement strand
TGATTCTTGAAAAAATTTAAACAAGAATCACACAAAAACGTAGTGTGACAAATATACGGGAATCATAAGTTAGATCTTTAGGAGCATCGCAATAGATCTAGCAGGCAGTAAATAATACCTTTTTCAACATATCTGTACGATTTTGTCGATATAATGTAAACTCTGTAAGTAATGTAGGAAACAATGCATATAATATATACACATACTATTCTTCTTAAAATCAGGATGTTATTACTTTCTAATGCATGGATGTTCCATAATAATACTGACTATACATTATTTTTATAAAAGTTTTTATTTGTGAGTTTAATAACGCTATGGAAGAAAAAACTGAGATTTTAGATCACGAAGGTGATGCATATTTTGAGAGAAATTTTGAAAATAAAATAAAAATGGGGAACGCATCTTTTGGTATGCAACTTTTTGATGAATTTTTATGCAATAATCCCAGATTTACAAAAAATTTTACAAAAGTACTAGAAATAGGATGTAGTTACGGTTTCAATTTAGACTATCTTAAAACAAAACATGAAAATGTAGAATGCTATGGCGTAGAGCCTTCCACTAAGGCTGTTGAATGCGGAAAAAAACTTTATGATAATAAGCTTCATCTAGAGAAAGGAACTGCAGATGTTTTAAACTATAGTGATGCTTTCTTTGATGTTGTTATGATGGGGTTTTGTCTGTACTGGACAGACAGAAAATATTTTATGAAAATTCTTTCTGAATCCGATAGAGTGTTAAAGACTGGTGGACTTTTTGTAATATGGGATTTTGATGTTACTATCCCATGTCGCAGACAGAATAAACATAATGCTAATACTCCAACTTTTAAAATTAATCAGACTAACCTTTTTAGTAATAATCCGGAGTATTTTCTTGTTGAAAAAAGAGCTTTTTCTGACTCTGGTAGAAATGATTTTGATGTTGATCCACAAAATAGATGTTCTCTTTCTATATTCTATAAGGATTCAAAAAATGCATTTGTAAACATTTAAAAATTAATTTGCTTAAAAAAAAATATATTAACTCATAAGTTACCTACATATTTGCAATTATATAAAGTGTCTAAAGTATGCTAAAAATTTATAACACGCTGTCTAGGTGTAAACAGGTTTTTGAACCTATACAGCCAAATAAAATCGGTATGTATGTCTGTGGTGTTACTGTGTATGATCTCTGTCATATCGGACATGCGCGGACTTTCGTCAATTTTGATGTTATCGTCAGATATCTGCGCTACCTTGGATATGATGTCACCTATGTCAGAAATATTACTGATATCGACGATAAAATTATCAAACGAGCCCATGAAAGAAATATTCCTGCCAAGGAATTAGCCGAGCAGTTCATTATTGAAATGCATAAGGATTTTGATGCCTTGAATATCAAGCGTCCCGATTTTGAACCTAAGGCTACTGACAATATCAGTGAAATCATTGCTCTTGTAGAAAGACTTATTGAGACAAAGCACGCCTATGTTTCAGAAAACGGGGATGTGGTCTTTGATATTAACTCTTTTAAGGATTATGGACGTCTTTCCGGACAAAAACTTGATGAACTTCAGGCGGGCGCACGTATTGAAGTTGCCAAGACCAAGCATAATCCTTTGGATTTTGTGTTATGGAAAATGTCTAAACCTGGGGAACCTGCCTTTGATTCGCCATGGGGGGCAGGCAGACCTGGGTGGCATATTGAATGTTCGGCTATGAATTGCAAATATCTTGGCAAGGAGTTTGATATTCATGGCGGTGGGTCTGATCTTATTTTTCCTCATCATGAAAATGAAATTGCACAAAGTTGCTGTGCCCATCAGACTGGCTATGTTCATTACTGGATGCATTCTGGAATGGTCATGATTAACGAGGAGAAAATGTCAAAATCCTTAAATAATTTCTTTACCATAAGAGATGTTTTAAAGGAATATGATGCTGAAACTGTAAGGTATTTCTTACTCTCAGGACAGTACCGCAGTCCTCTTAATTATTCTAAGGAAAATCTTGATAAAGCCAGAGCCGCACTGAACCGTTTTTATACTGCCCTAAGAGACTGTAATCCTGTTACGCCTCATGAGGACGATGACGAATATACTCTGAAATTCAAAGAGTATATGGATGATGATTTCAATACCCCTGGAGCTATTTCTGTGCTCTTTGATTTGGTGAAAAGAATTAATAAGGAAGGTCCTGATAAGGGGGCTGTATTCGCAGGCAGACTAAAGCAGCTCTCTTCTGTTCTTGGAATTTTGGAACAAGATCCAAATGTTTTTTTGACTACAGGTGCCTGTGATGATGATACTTTAGAAATCGAAAATCTAATCAAAGAGCGCAATGAAGCACGACTTTCTAAAGACTGGGCGCGGGCCGATGCCGCTCGAGATAGGTTGAAGGCTCTGCATGTTGAGCTTGAGGATGGTCCTCACGGTACCACCTGGCATAGAGTGTAATTAACGATAATTAACACCAAAGATATTGTGAAATCATATGTATCTTGACAGAATAAAGATTGAGAATTTTCGTGGTATAAGAAAATTAGACATCACTTTTGAAGATACGGATACTGTTCTTATTGGAGAAAACCACTGGGGTAAGACTTCACTGCTACGTGCCTTGTGGATGGTTTTAGGGCGCGGCGAAACTCTGTGTCGCTTTGCGCAGAGTGATCTTTATGTGCCTGTAGAAATAAAGAGACCTGAAACCTTTCAGATGGAAAATCTCGTCGAAAGGGTGACCTCAAGAAAAAAACTCTCATTTGACAGCCCCCTGGCTGTTGAGAATGGCGGAAGAGTCAGTCCAAATCCTAAAGATAGCATGAAGGTTGATGCTGAAAAACCTGAGCATGGAGAAGAAGGAGAACCGGCTAATTCTTTTGATATCCATACCAATCATTTTTTTGAAGATTTCGATGCTTTTTTTAAAACCTATAAGTTCAATAAGGGCAGCGAGGTTTTCAAAAAGACGGATAAGCATATTCATATCGATCTTTATTTTAAGGAGCATGTGGTTGCTGGTTATGCTGAGAACAGCGAGATTTTAAAACCTTACTGGTATTTTGATGATGATGGTGTCTATACCATTCACTGGCAGATTGTAGCCTTCTATAATGAAAGACAGCAGGACTTTATCACTATTCATAATCTTGTGAATAAACAAAATTTCCCTTTTAAACATGGCAAAGATTACGAAAAGGCCTTTTACACCATCATAAGACTGAATCCAGTTTTCCGCCTGCGTGACAGTCGTATGGATGTAACACGAAGCAACAAGCGAGAAAAGGTTAGTGATCCTAAAATCGAAGAATTGTCTTCGCTGCTCTTTAATGATCAGGATATGTCTTCGGATAAACTCAATGCCATGATGCATGTCTTTTCTGCTTATCTTGATAAATATTTTGCAGGATATGCATTGCAAGAAAACAGTGAACTTGAGCTGAAGAATTCAAAGAATATTGATGATATTGTAAAAAGTCCCATTTCTCTTGAATCACTATCATCCATCAAAAGAATGCTAAGTGTGCCGGGATTAACCCGTTCAAAGGTTATTCTTTCATATATTGCCTCGTCTATCTTTATGTCAAAGGGTGACCGACTAATTGATAAACACGCCAAACCGATCTTGATACTAGAGGATATTGAATCTCGTTTTCATCCTTCTTTACTTCTGTGTTTTTGGTCAATTCTTACGGTTACGGATACGCAGAAAATTGTTACTACCAACAGTGGCGATCTGTTATCTGCAGTTTCACTACTTTCATTAAGACGGCTGCATCGTAAGCTTTATGATACGGTGTGCTATAAAATTACCTCGGAAAACAATTATCTGTCCAATGATGATTTAAGAAGAATTGCTTTTCATGTCAGAGTGAATCGTCCTATGGTTTTTTTTGCTAGGACCTGGATTTTGGTGGAAGGTGAAACCGAGGTGTGGATCATCAACCAGATTGCCTCGATTCTCGGAATTTCCTTAGCCTGTGAAGGTATCAGAATTATTGAGTTTGCCCAATGCGGATTAAAGCCACTCATGAAACTTGCCACACAATTGGGAATTGGTTTTCATGTGCTTACGGACGGAGATGAGGCCGGAAGAAAATATGCTGAAATTACCGCTGAGTTTTTAAAAGGCAAGAAAAAAAATAAATATCTTAGCGTGATCCCGCAGAAGGATATTGAACATTATTTTTACTATCAAGGATATGATCGGGTTTTTTATAATGCCGCCGGACTTTCAAATACGCACGCTCAGCAAAAGATAAAAGGGCTTAATGTGGACAGAATTATCGATATGGCTATCAAAAGAAAGTCTAAACCCGGGATGGCGCTACTTTTGATAGACGCCATACAAAAAAAGGGAGAGCGCGGTATTCCGGTTGTCTTTGCCAATCTTTTGCAATGCGTCAGAACTTTGAGTGTATCTAACTATTATTAGGTGTGAAAGGGATTATTCAATATTTTGTACCTGTTCCCGCATCTGTTCAGTAAGGACTTTCAGTTCCACCGCCAGTTTGGTTATGTCAAGATTGGTGGCTTTGGAGGCTAACGTATTGCATTCACGATTAAATTCCTGCATCATAAAATCAAGCCGTTTACCACAGATTCCGCCTTTAGTAAGAATTTCCCGAACTTCCTTGATATGAGAGGTAAGACGGTCATACTCTTCCCTGATATCAGCATGCTGGGCATTTAGCGCAATTTCTTGAGCCACTCTGTTGTCATCGAATTCAATCTCGGTTTTATATTTACTGATTTTACTTAAAATCCTCTCTCTTTCTAAAATCACAAGTGAGTCTAGATGTTCGCTGATAGGTGACAGTAATTTTTCAAATTTATCGAGAAGGGTAAAGAGCAGGGCTTTGAGTCTTTCTCCTTCATTTTCACGTGTTATCACAAGAGTATCGAGCGCCTTCATAAAATTACTTATAACTTCATTATCAATTATTTCTTTTATATTCAGCGGTTGTTTGATGACTCCTGGGTAATTGAGAATTTCAAAGGCATTTACTGAGGATTGAGGAAGAAGTTCTTTAATTTCATTAAGGGCTTTGGTCAGAGCCTGCAATTCATCCTTATCTAGCTGCAGCGACTGTGATGCATTTAAGGACATGGAAATAAAAATATCGATTTTTCCTCTAGTTAATCTATCGTGACACAGAGCTTTTAACTTGGATTCTAGGTGTCTTAGTTCGTCAGGCAATTTTAGATATAGCTCTAAAAATCTGCCGTTAACGGAAGATATATCCAAATTTAAGGACATAATATCTGTATTGATTACCATATTGGCAGAACCTGTCATACTTTTTAATTGCATTTTTTCTAGTCTCTATCAGTTTGTAATGTCTCTTTTAGAAGGTAAAACCTAAAACTGTTTAATAATACAGGAGTATAGTATATTAACCTTAGTTAAGATATTATATTTTGTATTGCCATAAAAATTTTGCTAGAGTGCAATACTGTATTTTTCCTTTTTTTTGCGTGATTAGGGAGCGAGGCCATAATGCAGACTTATCAGCGTAAATTCATCGAACTTTCGTTAAAAAAAGGGGCGTTGAAATTTGGTAGTTTTGTTTTAAAGTCAGGACGTGTAAGTCCCTATTTTTTTAATGCAGGTTGCTTTAATTCAGGTGAAGATCTGGCTCTTTTAGGTTCATGTTATGCGCAGGCTATTGTTTCCTCAGGGATAAAATTTGATGTGCTGTTTGGCCCTGCATATAAGGGGATCCCTTTAGTTTGCGCTACCGCTATGGCTCTTTCTTTAGAGCATCAGGTAACGGCACCATGGTGTTTTAACCGTAAGGAGGCCAAAGACCATGGTGAGGGTGGAAATCTAGTAGGCTCCACGCTATTGGGAGAAGTTATGCTCATTGATGATGTGATTACGGCCGGTACTGCCATGCGTGAATCTTATGAGATTATTAAAGATCACGGGGCGCACTTTGCAACAGCCGTAATTGCTCTTGATCGTATGGAAAAAGGGCGAGGGGAGACTGGGGCTCTTGATGAGATACAAAAATCTTTGGGGATTAGAGTGATC
>CACYBT010000314.1 GCA_902772715.1 uncultured Succinivibrio sp. | reverse complement strand
CCTGATCTTGATCCGCTCATGGAGGTTTTAAATGAGCATCACAGTGTGGTGATTGTTCATCCTCACAAGCCATTTGGCCTTTCAGACAGACTTTTTAAGACAACTCCTCTTGCCATGTATGAGTATCCTGCAGATACAACGAGGGCCGTGGTTAACATGATCATGCACAATCTTATGGTGCGATACCCTAACATACGTTTTGTTATCCCTCATGCTGGCGCATTTCTATCCCTGACTATTCCGAGAATGAAGGCTATTTATCCAGTAGTTCATGATAAAAATCTAGTCGGAGATCTTAATATCAAGGCTAATGTGTCAAAACTATATTTCGATTTGGCTGGTGTTCAATCAGTTTCTATCATTAAGAATATGCTCTCTTTTACTGATGTAAATCATATTGTCTACGGTTCTGATTATCCATATTTTAAAAAGGAGTTCCTTTTGCAAAATATTAAGAAACTCAAAGAAGAAATAAAGGCTGATCCAGATTTGTCACCATATTTTGACAGGATTTTTGAAAAAAATGCTTTGGCAATGTTTAAAGTTGATAACTAATATATGGAGAAAAATATGAATAACGTATTACTTATAAGCGGTCATCCTGATCTTAAGTCTTCGCATTCGAATGCGACTATCATCAGCGAATTTCTAAAACTATATAAAGATGCATCAGTTAGAAGACTTGATGAAATGTACCCCGACTACAGAATTGACGTTAAGTCAGAACAAATGGCACTTGTAAAAGCGGATATCATCATTTGGCAGTTTCCTTATTACTGGTATTATATGCCCGCTCTTTTAAAGAAATGGCTAGATGACGTTTTTACTCATGGTTTTGCTCACGGTTCTAAGGGGAAATCCCTTGAGGGCAAGAAACTTATTATTTCATTTACTACTGGGGCCTCAGAGGAAGAATATCAGCATGGTGAGGCCATGAACTTCAAGGTTGAGGAATTCCTTAATCCATTCGTGCAGACCGCTAATCTCTGTGGCCTTCAACTTTTAAAACCTGTTTATTCAAATGGCATGATGTATGTTAACGGCATATCTACTGAAGATGATTTGTCGAAAATTAAGGCTAAGGCTACAGACCATGCACGGCGCCTTTATGAACTCGTATTAAAACAGGAATAATCTTTAATTTATTATTTATGGTACGGTGCTTTTTAAAGACTTTTGTCTTAAAACTAGACAGGATTTTGTGTTCTTAAATTATACAGTTAACTATATCGAGGAGAAAAAAAATGTTATTTCTATGTACTGTTAGTATTCCATCATTTGATAAGGCAAAACCTTTTCTTGAGGGACATGCAAAATATATAAAGGAAAATTATGAAAAGGGGTTTTTCAAAATCTTTGGTCCCTATCAGCCGGTCACGGGAGGATATGTAATTATTGAGGCTGAGTCTATGGCTCAAGTAGAGAAAATTATTAGCACTGATCCTTTAACCTTGGGGAAGGCTTGTGTTAACGAGGTACATGAGATTGCTGTAGGAAATGTAGCAGATGATATTTTGAAGTATGCAAAAAGATAAATTTACGACAAAAGGTAGTACAATGAAAAAATTTATTTGTGGCATTTTGTGAATTCTGCTCTCTTTTACCTCATTTTCCATGGAAAACGATGAGTCTAAAATGATAATTAGAATCGCCAGAATAAGCGTATATCCTGAATATCTTGAGCAGTATAAAATTTTTCTTAGAGAAATTGGACAGGACTCTATGGAAAAGGAGAGTGGCGTAATCTCCAGTTTTTCCATGCAGCAATTAGAAGATCCTACAAAGATTTCCATTGTAGAAATTTACAAAAATCAGGATGCCTATAAGAAACATATAGAGTCAGACCATTTTTTAAAGTACAAAAAAGGTACTCAAAAAATGATTTCAGACCTTAAATTAGAAGACTATAATGCTATTTCTAATGATATGCTGCCTAAGACTTTTCTTAAGTTGAAATAACATTAAGTACCTAATTTTTACTACGAACTAAGTATGCTGAGATGACAGAATAATGACGTTTAAAAGAGCCAGAAGCAAAGAGCAGGTTGAAGAAAGAACGATGAAGATCGTTGCAAGCGCTCTTTTACTTTATGACCGTGATGGTTACCAGGCAGTTACCTTCAAGGATATTTCTGAACTTACCGGGATTACGCGACCTGCCATCTACAGCTACTTTAAAAATCCAGATGAAATACTGCTTTGTGCACTAGGTCATGATTTTGATGCTTTAAATTCCGGTCTTGGTTTTGAGTATGAGCGTCATAATACTCTTGACGATCAGGAATTTGCCAAAATCCTTTATGATGAATTCATAAAATATCCTAGAATGCTGAAGATGCTCGCCATCAATTATTCTGTAATTGAGGTTGGAGCCTCAGATGAGGCATTATTTATTTTTAAGTCCAAGATTATGCAGACATTCCGTCTTCTCGGGCAATATCTTGAGAAGTTCTTCATGCATATCACGAAAGCACGGAGAGAGGATTTTTGTTTTATTTTTTTCTCTTTTCTTTCCTCTGTATATATTCTCACCCATCCTTCGGCTAAGCAAAGTATAGCCATAAAAAGAAATGACAGCACTTTTAATGTGCCATCATTTGAACATCTTTTTTTTGAAGGTATTAGGATGATTACAAGATCTTTGATACAATCTTGTAAATAAGTAGTGGCGTGCATTTATCATTGGTTGATTATGTTTTTTTATGATGATTTATTGACATCCTCCTCTTGCTTAGGCAAGAGAATTCCTACTGTAGAGGCTAATAACTTAGATAACTTCTAAGGTTTGGAGCCTCTGATCTCCTATGAGGTTCATTAAGCCACAGTCTCTTTAGGAACTCCAGCAGCTCTAGTTTTTTTTGACTAGACTCACTCTGAAGCCTTGCAAGTCCTGCCCTTATGGATTTTATTGTAGATGATGAGTTTAAAAATGCAGCGGCAATACCTGATTAACTTTGCGCCTTATATCACGCCCTGAAGGACGGTGTTTTACGGCGCCTTTTGATAAGGTTCGTTTTGACTGTCTATACCACCTTGTACTTACTGATTTGACGCACAGTATCACTGCCATCAAAAACCAAGGCAATTCTTATAAGTTCTCTTT
>CACYBT010000313.1 GCA_902772715.1 uncultured Succinivibrio sp. | reverse complement strand
GATTCCCAAGTAATGTCCATATTCCGGGGATCGTGGGGTTAGCGACAGGGGTTAGAACCGCTCCCACCATTTGGCAGAGGCGCTTTCGCGCTTCTGCTAAGTCAAGGCTCGTATGAAGGTATCTAAAGAACTTAGGAGCAATATCGGCCAAAATTTTCAGATCGTAATTATATCCTGCTTTATATGCTTCCAGATTAAAAGAGGCCTTTAGGCGAGTTGTGAACGGTTTGCCTTCCCATTCCGAAAACAGCATGATACGGGGATCATCATCCTGGGCAGTCAGAACTGTTCCATCTTCAAGAAGGCAGGTAGAAGCAGGGGTTAACGCTTGTATCGATTCATCTCGGCTGAGAAGCCTATCTCTGCCGAAGGTCTTGAGAAGCTGAGAGTAAAGTTCAGTCATCATACTGGCAGAATAGGGGCGATCCGGCCATAGTTCTGGGATAACTTCCGGATAAGTCCTTTCCAGCAGACCATTCTTGACTAAGAACATTTCTCGACGCTCTTGGCTGAAATAGAAATCGGGATTTGTTTTAGCGAAGGCTTCCACGCACTCCATAACAGCTTCAACAGCAGTCTTTTTTTCAGGTTCAGCTAAATTCTTAGCTTTCTTTGAACTCTTTGACTTCTTACTTTTGGAAGTTTGAGAAGCGGCGTATTCGGAAGAATTAGCCTTTCCTGCCAGGTTTTTACTCGCTGATTTCGCCAGGGTTTTACACTCAGCAACGCTGAATCCATCCTTGTTCGGAAGGTGTTCTCTGGCATAAAGGATCATAGAATAAAGGCGGTTATATCCTTCTTCATCGTTCTGGCAAGTATTGGCTTTCCCGAAAAAATAACTTTTGAAATTGTCATTTCTGTTAGAGGTGATCCCCTGTGCGAACTCAGCAATCTGCTTCTTTTCGTCATCGGTCAATAAGTCAAAGTTTTCAACAGGATCGCAGTCAACAGGAACGAGGTCAGCAGTTTCTGTTTGGTGTTCAAAAGGAATCAAATTGTAAGGGAGAACGGGAATTTCATCATCTTCAACATCAAAGAGAAAGCCGATCCGCTCTGCATAGTTCTCAACCCGATTGATTCCTAATATACATGAGCGAGCCCCGTCATATAGGCCCTTTTCTTCATTCCAAACACACCTTAAGTGTTCGATAAGAAAATGGTTCCCATCGGGATCGGTCGCTTCTGAATATTTCCCACTTTCAATATTAGTTGCTATGTAGCATTTGGGGTCTGTAGGGTTCTGAAGAAATTCAAAGTGTAAACCGTTGGCGGTCACGTCAACAAACGGGGTTAAACCCTCCAGCACTAGCCATTTTTGGAGACTCTCTAAGCTCCGCTTTTCAGCTTCCCTTTCAGGTGTCCCCTGAGCTGAATGAATATCTGCATCAATAACGGTGATTTTTGTTGGCATCTGTGCCAAGTGATATAGAGGCTGTTTTTTGCCAGTCGTTTTTTGAATGAAGAAGTTATCTCCGGTCTTTATCGCCTCTATGACTTCGCGGATCGAAAGCCCTTTGCCACACTTCCAGCCGTCTGAAAGATGAGTTTTTTCATTATAGGTAAATTTTACCCATTTGGCTTCTTGTTCGGTGTAATAGACATTGGCCCATTTCAAAAACTTATAATTTAAGTAGTCATCTCCAAAGGCTGAAATGAGAAGCCTTTCCCGCTTAGCCGTATTTACAGCTAAGTCATACAAGAGAGGGGCGTTCTTCAAGTTCAATGAGTGAGCCCTGCAAAAAAGTTGTGCTTTCTCTAAAGTATTGAATGGCTCAATCAACGCTTGAAGGGCGGGGGTATTCCTGCTATAATCCATTTATAAGTTAACCTTTCTGCCTGCTCTTTTTGGTTTTGGCGAACACGAGAGCGGGCATTTTTTTGTCTTTTTTCTTATTTCAAATGATTTAACGGAGGGAAAACCCTTGCAAACCGAAATCATTTAGCTTAAAATAAGAACGAACTAAGCACATTTTACCTAAAAAGTCATGGGCTTTAGGGGGAAAATATGCGGGGGTTTCGCCAAAAACCCCGGTTTGTTTGAAAAGGAAAAGTTTTGAAAAATGCGCCTTCGCCAAAAGGCGTATTTTTTTATAATGTTGATACTATCGTCTCCGCAGGGGATATGTCAACCCTCCGCAACTTGGGCTTGGGCCTATACCGGGTTTTTACCCACTCAGCAAACTCAGATTCCTGGATATAACGCCGATCAGAAATCAAATAATAATTGAGTTTGTTAAAGCGAATTCTATCCTTTATAGTAGTGATAGGCACGCCATATTTCTCAGAGGCTTCATATATGCTAATGATGCCTTCAGCCCTTAGAACATCGGCAATTTTATCTTCTAAGTATCCGGTCAAGAGTTGCATATACGCCTCCTTTCTAGTGCTATTATACCGCCAACAAAGGAGGGTGTTCAAGTCCATAATCAACTAAATTTTCAAAGATTTTGGCTCATTCGCGTAATGCAAGTCGAAGCGGTTACTGAGATTTTTCCAGTAACCTTCGATAACCACTTCAGTAACCGCGCTAAAATCACATTTTTCAATGTTTTCTCTAATCCAGGTTACCGAGGTTACTGAGAGCGACTAAAATTTTTTATATATAAGATATAACTTTCTCTCTCTTTTTATCCCTCTGTCTGTTTACACCCCATCACTTTTTGTTATTGCTGCTCTTCTCTGTGTGTGTTTTTTTCTCTTTTTACCGTATAAAGAAATGCACATCTCAGTAACCTCAGTAACCCGGTTAGAGAAATACCTTGAAATATCGGATTTTAGACAGGTTACTGACAGGGTTACTGAGTGGTTACTGAGATTTTTTCAGTAACCGAGGAGACAGAAAACGAAAACGGCGCTTCCTCCTGCCAAACAATAACTGAGGGGGAAAATAGAAGTGAGGAACAAAGAAGCCTCCCTTCTGTATAGTGGGGAGGCTTCTTTGTTATTTCTTAATGTTAACTTTCTTAGGATTTTTTCCAGTTTAGTTTACTCTGGAACAGATAAAGGCTTTCGTTTAGCTGTGAGCCTAGCCGTTTTAGGCATTTTTATATACTAGATCAAAGGTTATATTTTTTGCAGTAAGTGAAATAACTATTTGGTACTGATCCAGGCATTTCTAGGCTTTCATCTGGAGTCCAAGTTTGAATCATATTGTTAGCTAAGCCATAATTAGCAGGATTCAAGGGATCGTTTGGATCACAGTTTTCCTTTCTCCGCCTTGTCATCTCCTTACTTTTGTAATCTATTATCCGTATTGGTAGCCATTGCCATTTATCGGCATTATCAGTTAATTCATTCCATATTTCTGTATGTTTATCAGCATGGTAATTTTCAATACCTAATCCATGTGTTAAATATATTGTCGCTAATAAAGATTCTATATTAAATTTCCACTTTTTTTGTTTTGCGTCGTATTTCCCCACCATGAGCAATGTTGTGCCTCGAGGACCGCCATCCCCTGCTAGGTGCTTTTCAAATTGTATTGGCTTTGTGTTGTCGTCAATATCATTTTCTTCATTATAAGCAAAACCACCGCGTTTCCACTTTTCAATATGCCATTTTTTCGAACTATTACCTTCTGTGCTGTTAAGGCCTTTATTATATACACCTGAATTATTAATCTGAAATTTAATAGTTTCTATTATTTTTTCAGTAATCGCTTGTTCGTTTATGTCTTTATTCTCTTGTTGCAGAGCTAGCTTTGCTCCTTCTCTTATACTTTTATTAGAGATAATGTTAGCTAAACCGTTGTATAGAGTATAGTTCTCGCTGACTTTTTGATAATTGTCTGTTGTGAGATAATCTGCTAAAACCTTTATGAACTGGTTAGCAGCAGTTATGGCCTGTTGTTCTTTTTGATTCGCAGCATAGCTGATGTTGGTGGATATGCAGGCGAATATAGTGATTAAAACACTTATGATTTTTGTTTTGTGTTTAATACTCATATTGTTATACTCCTTATAAATTACGATATAGTTTTAGGATATGTGTTGTTTCTATTTATCAAGGCTGCGCTGCAGCCAAGTTTGTTTGCTGTAAGTCTCTTCACGCTCTTTTTCTGCTTCGGCATCATAGCTGCCTTTTGTAAGTAATTCTAAGTTATGATGTGAATTGACTACTTGATTTAGAACTGCAGGTACATTGTTTAAGAGGTCTAATAGGTCGAATTGCCAGCGTTTTGTTGTCGCATTGTATTTACCTTTCATTTGAATGCGTATATCAACAAGGTCACCGACACATATTAGAGCCTTATTCATATGAACGGATGCTGGTGATTGTTTATCAAATAATTTTATCACATTCCATCCCGAAGGCGCACTATTTCTTGTATTTACCGAGGGATTTTGATTTTGTAATCCCAAGGTTTCGAACTGCACTTGTATTGTTGTAATGATGAATCCTGTAATATTGTTTTCGTTTGTTTCTTCGTTAGCCTCTTCTAATATTTTTTTAGCATCTTCACGAACTATGGGATTGTTTATAATCTTTGCTAAAATATTATTTGTCGTGTATTTTTCAGAAACTTTACTGTAATTATCTACCGTGAGATAATTCATAATTACATTAATAAACTGAGTAGCGTCTTTTTTTGCTTGTTGGTTAAGCTGGTGATTCGCGTTAGCAATATTATTGGATGTTAGGATTATTAGTGCACATAGTGCTATTAATAGTAACTTAGTTTTATGGTTACGCATGTTACCTCCATTTGTTGTTGACTTTAGAAACAGCGTATATCAGCACTGTTTCTGTGTGTTTGGTTATCATGGGGAATGCCTGCAGATGTTCCACCTTTCAGTCCATATTTTAAGCGATACGAAAACTGGAACGGCAACGTCTACAAACAATGCAAAGAACTCAAGAAAGGCTTGCTTCAGCAGATGCTCTACTAGTTGGCCGAGACTCTATTTAGAGACTCGGCATTCAACCAAAGAGCAGTTTTTTAATGCGCCTTTGCTAAAGTAGCCATCAGCATCTATGCAGTATGTGCCCGTAGCGCGGATATAGTCACCTTCATAAGTTCTCCATTTGTCTGAATTAGCATAAACATTCACCATGTTTCTTGCGTTGTCTTGAATAAGGAAATATCCATCATCTTTACGGCTCTCACAATACTGTTTGCCATACAATGTTACTGTTCTGCCAACGTATTGCTGACTGTTGCGCAATAGTTCACCAAAGTGATCAAACACATATTCTTGTGGTGTATAGGAACTTGCCTGTTTAGCTTCCTGCGCTTCTTTAGCAGCTTTAGTGGCTACCTGGGCTTCTTTTCTTGCGTTATTCAGCTTACCTTCTAAATCTGCAACTCTGGTGGTTAGTTTATCGCGCTTTTGAGAAACTTGTTCATATTTGCTTTTGAACTCATTACGTTCTGCGGTAATGCTTGTTAACTGTTGGTTTAAAGAACCGACTTCCTGTTCTAAAGAAGCATTTTTCTGAGACAGAGAATCATTTTCTTGTTTTAATTTGTCGTACTCTTGCTGAGATGGTCCACACCCTGTGAGGATGATGCAGACAGATAATAAGGCAGCGAGAATGAATGCTCTCACAGTTATACCTCCTCTGAGGATTTTCAGTATTGTGTATGTTAAATGTTTGTACGGCTATACCTATTTAGACAAACTTAGGAATCCTAAGTTTGTTAAGGCTGAACGCTATGACCGAGCGATGTAAGAGTTTTTTTATGTCGCTTACACCGCCGGCTTATCCGTCAAATGAATAACACTATCCCTTTATCTGAGATTATTAATATTTTATCTCATCTCAGATTGTATCACATTTAAACACAGACAGAAGCCAGGACAGCTTACATTAAAAATCCGATCCGCTACACGCGCCGCAGGACAGGATATAAAAAAATCCCACTGCGGGACATGAGAGAATAAAAAATTTTTGGGCATCCTGTCAGCAAAAATGGGAATCCGAAAAGACCTCGGAGTAATGTCTGCCTAAACTCCTGATATGGATTCGTTAAACTTACCTCAGTCGTTAAAATACCGTTCTTATAAATCGAGCTATGGGCTTTTACCCCATAAATACCGGGATTTTGCTATTGATAACAGCTAGGGAAATTGTACCTAAAATGGTGGAATATAGCAAGTAATGTTGCTTCATAGCCATTACAGCCAAAGTTACCGTATTGCTTGACTTCTTCGCTTTCTGTGGTAACATAAAATCAGCATTTGGGCTGGCAGAAATGTCAAGGTCCAACCTTTCGGCGGGGGGACTCCCCGCTATTTTTTTTGTGAGTATGTCGGAATTAAGCATTCATGTAGACGAATCAGGTGATTTTGGTGATTATAACCCAAAGTACGCGCCGTATTATATTTTTACACTCGTTTTGCATGAGCAGGACAATGACATAACCGACAGCATAAAAGCCTTAGATCGTGAAATGGCTAATCTTGGCTATTTTAACCACGTTGTTCACACCGGTCCCTTGATTAGAAAAGAAGAGGTTTACTGCAATTTGACGCCTAATGAGCGCCGGGCAATCTTTACTAAACTATTTTATTTTGCAAAGAAAGCTCCGATAACTTATAAGGTCTTTGATATACCGCGAAAAGAATATCCTAACGAGAAAGCCCTCAGAGAACGAATTAACCTCCTGCTTTTCCGTTTCCTGGACGAAAATCTTGATTACTTCCTGTCGTTTGATCGTGTTGTGTTGTATTACGATAACGGACAGCCAACACTCTCAAAAACCCTTCTGGATGTCTTTCAGAAGAAACTTACCAACCTGCACAGAAAAACGGATGTCAAACCTCGCAAGTATAAGCTATTGCAAGTCGCGGATATGCTATGTACTTTAAAGCTTCTGGAGATCAAAGCTGATCATAATGAACTGACAAAATCCGAAATGTGTGTATTTCACTCGGTTAGGGATTTGAGAAAAGAATTCATAAAAAAGATAAAAGAAAAAGAGTTTTGCTAACCGTTTATCGTTGATTAGAAGGAATGCCATCGCAAAGCACCTTAGACAGCCTTTTTTTTACTAAAAGCCCTGCTGCGTCGTGTAGAGGGCTTTTTCTTATGTTTATGATATATCACATAATACAGGATAATCTTATCTCAGATAAAATAAATACACTCTAAAATAATGAGAGGCAAGGAATGTGTCATGCCACCTAAGATAATGGCGATATACAACCAAAAAGGGGGAGTGGGCAAAACCACGATAACGTGGGCTTTAGCGTCAATACTAAAGGCTGAAGGCTATAACGTCCTATGCGTTGACATGGACAGTCAGTGCAATTTGACTGTATCGGTGGGAGCAATAAACGCTGATGAGAGCATCTTGGACGCGCTGCTGAAACAAGACCTAAAGTCAAACATTTATAATGTCAAGACCTGGGGTGACATTGTCCCCGGTGATCCTAACATGGACGGCTTGACGCTAAAGGCGCGCAAGACCAAGCAAGATTATCTGCTCAAGGAGTTATTGCAGCAGGCTAATGAGTATGACATCATTCTTATTGACTGTCCTCCCGGCCTAGGTCTGAGTAATATCAATGCCTTGACCGCAGCGGATTACCTATTAACACCGGCCTCTTTAGACGTCTATGCCATCCAGGGAATTAATACCATTATCGACGTGGTAAAGACCATAAAGGCTAAGAATAATCCTAGTTTAGAATGGTTAGGGGTCTGCATCACTGACTATAAGCCCCGGCTGACCTTAACGCAGCATTTGGAAGGCGAAATCAATCAGCTGCTGTCTGCTCATAACATACCATTACTGCAAACAAAAATTCGCTACACGGTTAAGGTCAAAGAGGCTGTTCTGCAGCTGGAACCTATACCCAAAGATTGCACGTCTTACGCTGACTATACCGCTTTGGCTAAAGAGATCGTTCAGAACGGAAAATTTTAACTCATAAACATATACCATGTGAATAAGGGAGATATACTGATATGGCTAAAAAACTGAAAGGGTTATCATTTCTTAGTAGTGGTAACGAAGCGGAAACAATAGAAGCAGCAGCGTCAGAAGTGCAAACAGCAACACCGGAACCGACAGAAGAAGTTGAGCGCTGCGCATCGCGAGAGGATAGACGGACAGAAGCAGAACGGCAAAAAATCCTAGAAATGACTGAGAATCTTTCTCTGGATGAAGTGGCTGTGCTATGTGCTAAAGCCAGCCAGGAGCGCAAATCCGAGCGGATGAATATCGCTTTGTTCCCATCATTGAAACGTAGGTTAAAGACCGTTGCTGAAAAAGAAAGGTCTAGTGTCAATGACATGGTTATACGTTTGTTAGATAGAGGATTAAAACAGTATGAGCATTAACCAAAATAAACCAGAGAATTCCAAAAGTCCAAACAATAAAAAAACCTGTTGTTTCTTAGCCTCATGCGGTATGCTTATAGCTCTTGTCTATATGTTTGTAGCTATTGTTGTTCCTGCCTTTATAATTGCCATTTCTGAGGATTCCTCTCCAGGGTCAACAGAAACGCCTGCTGTAGCTCAGAACACTGATTCCTCTCCAGGATCAACAGAAACGCCTGCTGTAGCTCAGAACACTG
>CACYBT010000312.1 GCA_902772715.1 uncultured Succinivibrio sp. | reverse complement strand
GGTATTATCAAGGCCACGCCTATTTTTTTAAAGAAAGTTCGGGAACTGTGCAGCAAGCATCATGCGCTTTTGATCTTTGATGAGGTGCAGACGGGAGTCGGCCGTACCGGAACCTTCTATGCCTTTGAAAGTGCCGGAGTAAAACCGGATATCTTAACCTCAGCCAAGGGCCTTGCGGCAGGATTGCCGATTGGTGCGGTCATGACCTCAGAAAAAATTGCCGCTCATTTTGGCCCGGGAACTCACGGTTCTACCTTTGGCGGCAATCCTTTGGCCTGTGCTGTAGGTCAGTATGTGGTGGACAAGGTCTCAGATCCTAAGTTTTTAGAGAAGGTAAGGCAGATGCATGATTACCTTGAGGCGGAAATTTTAAAACTCAATTCTAGTTTGAATGTCTTTGAAATGGTAAGGGGCGATGGGCTGCTTCTCGGTCTTGTATTAAAGGAGCCTTATCTTAAAAAATCAGCGCTGCTGCAAAAGTGCTGTTTCAGAGAGGGCCTTCTGACTCTTACTGCCCATGAGGATGTGCTGCGTCTTGCCCCTTGTCTTAATCTTTCCAAAAAGGCTGCGGATGAGGGTCTGCTACTTTTGCATAAGGCGCTTTTGCTCTTTAAGACTGAGTGTAAACTCTCCTCTTCATAAGAAGAGTTTTTCAAGGCATTTCTCATAAATTCTGTAGAGATTTATGAGATCTTCTGCCTTTACCATCTCGTTAACCTTGTGAATTCTTGTGGAGACAGGGCCAAATTCTATGGTCTGTGTCCCAAGAGGTCTTATAAAGCGTCCATCTGAGGTACCGCCGGTTGCGCCTAAGGCTGGTTTGATGCTGAGTACTTCCTCAATGCACTGGGAGAGCACCTCAATGAGAATGCCCTCTTTGGTGATGAAGGGGAGTCCCTCTTCATGACCTTCTATGATTACCTTAATTTCATGACGACAGGCTACGGCTTTTAGGTGTTCTAAAATACTTTTTTCGCTCTGCAAGTCATTAAAACGCACATTGCAGCGCAGCGTACAGCGTCCGGGGATGACATTGTCAGCCCCTGTACCCGCATGGATGTTGGAAACCTGAAAGGAGGATTTAGGAAAATCTTTTGTACCGTGGTCCAAAGGATTTTCCTGCATGGCCGAAATAAAGCGGGAGGCCTCAAAAATCGCATTTTTAGCCTCCTGCTCCAAGGCTACATGTCCCTGCTGCCCCAATACTTCAATGGTCGCGTTAAAATCACCGCGACGCCCGTTTTTGATGGAATCACCAAACACCTTGTCACAGGAACATTCGCCTATGAGACAGAAATCAGGGATGCGCTGGCTGTTTTTTAAAACTTCAACAAGATAAGGTGTGGCACCGACAGCATCACCTTCCTCGTTGGAGGTTAAGGCTATTCCTACTGTGCCCTGATGCATAGGATGCTTTTGCACAAAGGTTTTAAGCGCATAGAGCATGGCGGCATCGCCCCCTTTCATGTCAGAACTGCCGCGTCCGTAGAGATATTCAGTATTCTCATGGAGAATAATCTCACCGAGGAAGGGATCGTGTTCCCAGTCCCGGCGATCCCCCTCAGGCACCACATCGGTATGCCCCAAAAAGAGGAGAAAGGGACTCCCGCTGCCGTGAGTTGCAAGAAGATTACTCACTTCCTTATGATTATGATCTTCAATACTAAAACCTATGGGGGCAAGCAAATCCTTGGCAATCTGCATGCAGCCTTTATCACAGGGCGTAACTGATGGAATTTTTATAAGTTTACTGGCAATTTCAAGTACAGGATGTTTCATGTTTTGGAACTTTTTTATGGCGTTTATTCATAATTTTTGACGAATTTTATATTTAGATTGTAAATTAGCCCTCCTTTTTTTTCCATAATTTTTCGTATGTGGTATGCTAATAGGAGTATTGGAGTGTAAATAGATGCAGAATCTTGTTAATTATTTTATTTTATATCCTTATAAATCCATCGTTTCCGTACGTTTTTATTTTGACGTACTCTTTAAAATGCGTGGCTTAGGCTTAGTGTATATGCTGATTATAAGCACTATTTTGGCAGTCTTTGCCACCTTTCGTTTCCATGCGGTGGTTAAAATCTATGACAGTATCAATCTGCCTCGGCTGATACTTGAGATCCCCAAGTCCTATCTTGATGAGAACGGTGTGTTTTCACCCCTTGATGGCACGACCTTCTATAAGGAAATCTATGATGATCATGGCAATCTCATCATTCTTTACAATGTCAAAAACGAGAATAACGGCAAGGTAGCCATTGTGGAGCTAAACTCCACTAGTCTTAAGGTTAAAGTTGACGCCGCGTACAATGTGCTAAACTACACCGATCTTGTAAGTTCGGGGGTGGCCTTTGATCCTGTGAGCAGCGCTTCTTTGGTGCGTCAGATTTTAGATCTGGCACTGCCGCTTATCTTTGTGTTTATGCTGGTGTGGTTTTTGTGTATTCTGATTTTCAATACCTGTCTCATGGCGCTGTTGTCTAAACCGCTCTTTATCTTTATGGGGAAGATCAGGACACCGTTTTCCAATCTGCTAAGACTGTGTGCCTATGCCAATACCAGTGTCGGAGTGGTGATTCTGGTACAGCTTATCTTCAATATCAATCTTGCTTTCAATATCATCATGTTTCTGCCTCTTATCTATATGGTCTTTTTTGTGCGTACTTTCCGTTATGAGTTAAATGCACGCGGAGTTGAGGGCTTTTTAAAGAGCTATGGTCCAAAGAATATAATGGCTGATAATGCTGAGTCGCAGCGGAGTGGGGACGCTAAACCTGATGTCAGCGAGTATACACAGGGACTTGATTCTGCCTCCAACCGTCAGCATCAGAAAGATGATAAGGCCGAGGAGCGTAAAGACTCGTCACATGGTGACAGCCAAAATGGCGGTTCTGGTTTTTTTGTGCCATAAGTTTGAGTGCTTGCAAAATATAGGCCTTTGCATAAGGAATGCATAAATACAGCGGATGAGACCTGCCTTTTGCGAAAGGTTAATAAAACAGTTTTAAATAGAGCTGCAGCGTGCATGCGTTGCCAGTTTTTACTAGGGGGTCTCTTGTTTGATAGAGACGTCAACTATTTTAAGTGTCATAAATTCTTTATTTAAGTTAAGGAGACTGATGGCAATTTTCTCTATGTTAGATGGAGATTTGGCCGGTGTTGATTATGAAAGTAAGTCTTAAGGGTCTTTTGCTGTTATCATTTTTAGGTGTGGCCATAACCAGGGCGCAGTGTCTTGAGATTACCATTGATAACCATACTGATGCTACCGTGGTGATGGCATTTTCCTATCTTGATAACAAGGAAAACGATTGGGTTGTTGACGGATGGTACAATGTGATGCCGCGACAGTTAGCCAAAGTTGATTTGGACAGCAAGAACGATATCTATTATTTGTACTCGGAATTTTCCAATGGCAAGAAACTTGAGGGCGGCTCTGGCTCTGTAGAGCTACAGATTTTTGACCGTTCTTTTTTCTATCTGCAGAAAAAGCCTGCCGCAAACTATGACCGCAAGGTTTCCTTTCTCAGGGCCAGAGGCAATGAAGGCAAGGCTTTAATCAAAATCAAGTGAACCGCCTTAGGCTTTAAGTCCTAGCTTTAACCACAGTTTAGCGAGGGCGAGATTATCTTCAAAGGTTTTGGCGCCTCCGGTAAATCCAGATTTGTGCACAAAAGTGGTGTTTTTAAGTCCTGTGGCCTCATCTAGATCCTCATCATTGAGGCCGCGAAAAGCCAAAGGCGCAGAGATGCGGTTTTCAAATCTTTTGGCCTTGGATACCGGCAGTGACTGGACTCGCCAGCGTCCGTTGCGATCTGGATAGACGGCCAGCATACAGTCTTTGAAGAATTCCTCATGATTGAACACGGCCGAAGACCATGGCAGTTTTTCATGCATGATTAAAAGCGGTCCGCCACTGTAGCATTCAAGCACTTTTTTGATGCCGTATTCGGTATTAAGCGCATTGATGGCAGTGGCTATAAGCAGGGTTTTCAGAATTTTTACGGTTTTTAAAAAGTTTTTATCCTGCTCTTCTTTGGTGATATTTGGCAGGTTCATCATCGACACCAGGTAGGGGAGATCTGGTGATTTTAGATAAAACTCATTGAGACTTGTGACAATTCTCTCCTCATCTTGGGTTTTGGCTTCAGCCAGCTCTTCGGTATAGCGGGTCAGCTGGCCATTGTCATTAAGATCGATCATCTCCATTACTTCACTGTCGATCCGTTTAAAGGCAGCCTCAATAATACTGTCATCGACATAGGAGAGTTTGGCATCGTCGGCAGTTTTTTGTAAAAACTCTCTGCCGTAATGCAGCCACATCAGACCTGCGGTAGCATATTTGATCCCATTGTCACGGCTTAGGGTAAAGTCCTTGCTGTGATGATCAAAATGCCTGTCATCATTTTGGGAGGAGACATCGATAACAAGATCTCCGCTTTCAAGAGTGTTCTCGTCGCGGGAACGGATAATGGTTGCGTTTTCGTTAAGATAGGTTAGAATGGCACAGGCTGTTGTTTCATCGGCGTGAAATGTGCCGTCATG
>CACYBT010000311.1 GCA_902772715.1 uncultured Succinivibrio sp. | reverse complement strand
TAAACGAAGGCCCATAAATGGGCCTTTTTTTAGGCAATTACAATTGAATATGAGGTCTCAAAGGTTTTACCTGACTCAAGTTTTTGCACAAGATGTTTATGTCTAAAATCTCCATCTGATTTACTGCCATCAGCTCTGCCATACCAAGGCTCGAGACAAATAAAAGGAGCATTTTTCAACGGAGGAGACCATATTCCAAAAGCAGGAAAACCTTTTGCTTCAATGGTAACATAAGGTTTTTTGTCTGGGTGACAAATGCAGGCTTTCTGCAGTTTACAGTCATCGAAAATTAGGGCATCATTTTCAAAAAGCTCCTCACTAACTCTGACATACCCCTTGTCATCTTCAACCACATATTCTAGATCATCATTCACTGTCCCCTGATCTTTTTCAAGAAGTTTATAGGTTAGAGCAGTGCTGCGGTCTTTTTCCAAGTATAAATAGTAATCACTTTTACGAGTATTGGTGCCAAGTACCGGAACATTAAAAGCAGGATGACCGCCTACCGAAAAATACATATCACTATCACCAGTATTGGTTATTTCCCATAAAATTTTTACAGTTTTATTATCAAGGATATGGTTTACTTTAAATTCAAAATCAAATGGATAATGCTCTTTGGTCTTTATGCTTGAAGCAAGCAGATGTTTTATCTGATTATTTGAGCGTTCCGTTACCTTAAAATCAAGATCCCTGGCAAATCCGTGCTGACCCAAAGAATACTTGAGTCCATTATAGATATACTCATTATTTTTTAGCTTACCCACTATAGGAAAAAGAACTGGCGCATGCCTTGCCCAGTAGGCTTTATCTGCATTCCACAGCACATCACGCTCATTTATTTTGTCGTAGACAACTGCTAATTCGGCACCATGTTCAAGCACCCCAATCTTCAGATAATTGTTTTCTATATATTCCATGTAGTTTTCCTATATTTGAGTTTCCTAGTTGTTAGCCAAAAGCTCTTCAATTCCTCTTATCATAATATGAATAATCATAGTATGAACTTCCTGAATACGATCTGCAAAGCCGACGTGAGGCACAATAATCGGCAAATCACACAGCGATTTTAGTTTTCCGCCATCTTTGCCTAGCAACAGCACAGAGGTAATCCCCTTTTCTTTGCATACTCTCATACATTCAATAATATTTTGAGAATTGCCTGAAGTGGAAATACCTAAAAAAACATCCCCCTTAAATCCCATACCTTCAAGAAATCTTGAAAAAACGAAATCAAAACCGTAATCATTGGCCACACAGGTCATATGGCTTGGATCACAGATTGCAATTGCAGGGTATGAAGGACGATCACCCCGATATCTTCCCGTTAATTCCTCAGCAAAATGCATGGCATCACACATACTGCCGCCATTACCTGCAGAAATAACCTTACCACCATTCTTTATGGATGAAACCATAATACTGATAGCCTTTTCTATTTCCTCTTTGGTTCCATTTTTATTAATAAAATTATCAAGAACATTACGCGCTTCAATCAAATCATCCATTACATTAAAATTAAGCATTTATTTTCTCATTTATTAGCAGTTTTACGACCTAATACTCTGTCCAACCATTCCTCATGAGCCTGATGTTCTAGAGCCTGACACTGTTTTAGAAGTTGCTGTTGTTGCTCGGATAGAAGTTTATTTAGTAATATTACTTTTTGATCAGACAGTCTCTTTTTAAAGTCTTTTTTAGGCTCATCGCTTCCTGGAGTCAGTAATTCACAGTCATAATCATCTGACCAGTTTGTTCCACCCACAGCACCATGATCCTCAGTCTTTGGTATCTTCATATACGACTGAGCCAGACTTATCTCTTTATTCACATGAACCACATGACTTTTTTCATCAACATCTAAAACTTTTAACTGTACTCCTAAGGGACGTTTCCAACGTATGTTTTTAGCAGCAGCAGTGTTTCCAAACTCTAAAGATCCCTGCCCGCCCGTCATTGCCAGGTAAACTTCAGCAAGAATTTGTGCATCAAGTAATGCTCCGTGCAGCGTTCTGGCGGAACGGTCAACGTCATACAGTTTACATAGATTGTCAAGATTAACCTGATGACCTGGGCATAATTTCATGGCCAGAGCTACAGTATCCACAACCGTTGCCATATCTTTAGTACTTTCATTTAGTCCCAGAAGAGCCCATTCCTTATCCATAAACCCCACATCAAACTTGGCATTGTGAATAAGAAGTTCAGATCCCCTTATAAAATCAATCAATATAGAGGCTATATCCTTGAATAAAGGTTTATCGCTTAAAAAATCGTCAGAAATACCATGTACTTTAAAGGCTTCCTCATCCACACTTCTTTCAGGATTAATATAAAGCTGCAGCGTTCTTCCAGTAATTTTACGATCTATTATTTCGACACAACCAACTTCAATAATACGATGATCCCCAGGAGTTCCGTCATCAGATTTGCCGGTTGTTTCAGTATCAAGAGCAATTAGTCTACGCATAGCCTATTCCACTGTAGTTAACATCAATATGTTCTCCCTAACTATATCTTAACAAAAGCAAAAAATCTATTCTTACTATTGATGTAATACCAGATAAAAAACCTGTTATAAATGGTTTTAATTATGACTCTAAAAAAATGCAATATATAGAAAACTTGTATAATATTCATAAAGTCCAGATATATAATAAATATACATATGCTTTAACTAATACTTTGATACAGTGTTTTTATAAAATTAGCTATTATAATGTTCAACTAAGCAATTGGCGATTTTCTATGATTCTGATCACACTTTATGTCAATTTTCTTATTTTTTTTGTGATCGATTGTAATAATTTATTTTCATTTTTTTAGTTTTTAGTTTTTTGTGAAAATAATTTTCTAAATATTTTGAGATAAAATTGTGCAATGTGTAATTGCTTGTTTTATAAAGAGTTATTTACAATTTATAAAAATTTTTTTTTAATTTTCTAAAAAAAACAGCACATAAATATCTATCTCATTGATTTTTAGAGCTTTTATTTTTTGCACTTTTATGCTATAATAAAAGTGCGAAATTTGAAGACATTTAATTAATTTTATATGTCTTGTTTTTCCACATTACTACTTAATTTTTATTAGTAAGTTACAAACATGAAAGAAGTGCATATCTTTACAGATGGTTCTTGTTTAGGAAATCCCGGACCTGGAGGATACGGAGTCATACTAAAATATAAAGAACATGTAAAAGAACTTTCTCAGGGATACTTAGTTACCACCAATAACCGTATGGAAATTTCTGCAGTTATTAACGGTCTTAAGGCCCTTAAGGAACCTTGTAAGGTTACTATCGTTACAGATAGCCAGTACGTAAAGAATGGAATAACAACCTGGCTTAGTAACTGGAAGAGAAATAAATGGATGTCCAGCACTAAAAAACCTGTCAAAAATAAGGATCTATGGCAGGAACTTGATAAGGAATGTCAAAGACATATAACTTCATTTGTGTGGGTAAAAGGTCATAACGGACACACTGAAAACGAACGTTGTGATGAACTTGCTAGAAATTCGGCATTAGGAGACAACAAAATTGTTGATATTGGTTTTGTCTCTTAATAATTGTTAATAGCAATTACGGATCTGTTTTTTTAGATCAAGTTAGGGATTAATGATAAGAAAAACTTTTTTAGTATGCATTCTGTCGCTCTGTGCCACAATTATTGCCTTAAATGCGTGTACAACTGTCGCACAAACAAATGTCAAAGATACTTCAAATTCCGGCTACATGGCAAATGGAAGTAATGAGTCAATTTGGGAGGCGGATTTAACTGACAAATCTCGTTTCACATTAAACTTGAAACTCTCTACAAATGAGCAGAGACTCGCTAAGAAATTTTCACGTACAGTACAGAAGAACTTAACAGATAACAAAGTATATGTACATTATCTGTTTACCAAATTAAAAGAAGAAAATCTTCCTTTGGAACTGGCTGCGATCCCACTTATTGAAAGTGGCTTAAATCCTCATGTTCATTATAAAGGCGCTCATGGTGCCTGGCAGTTTGTTAGATCAACAGGAAAAACTTTAGGCCTCCATAACACAGGCAGTTATGATGGACTTTATGACTTTTTTGCCTGCACGGATGCCGGTGTGAAGTACTTAAAGTATTTATATTCTGAGCTCAAGAACTGGGAATTGGTGGTTGCTGCCTATAATCAGGGAGAATATGGCGTTAAGAAAGCCATAAGTCGAGCAAAAAAATCCGGTGTAAAGCATATAACTGCAGACAATACACCAATAAATGCTATGGCTCGTAATTATGTGCATAAATTTAGAGCATTTTCGGATATTCTGAAAAATCCTGATAAATACCAAATAGATTTACCGAACATTAAAAACCGTTCTTCATTCAAGAAGGTGGAAATCGCCGGTCAAATTAAGTCACTTAATGAGGTTGCAAGGCTTTCTGGCGCATCAATTAAGGAGCTAAAAAAACTTAATTCAGGATACACAACAGATAAGATTGATTCAATGCACGGATTGCTGGTGCCAATCGAGCATGCCGATCAATTAGAAAAGGCTCTCTATAGTAAAAGACAGCAACAGAAGTAATCAACATCAACTGTCTAATCAAGTTTCATTAAAGCCGTTATTAAAAAAACGGCTTTTTTTTGCGACGAAACAAGGTAATGGGATGAGACATTAGCCAAAGGCTATTTGTACTTCTTTAGTAGTTCTAGAAACTCATCTTCAAGAATTACCCTTATCCCAAGAGTTTGAGCAGTAGTTAACTTGGAACCTGGCTCACTTCCACAAATTACAGCGGTAGTCTTTTTTGATACCGAACCAGAGACTTTAGCACCAAGATCCAGCAGAATTTTTTTTGCAGAGTTTCTATCCATCGACTCCAGAGTTCCTGTAAGCACATATGTATTTCCAAGCAATGGCTGTAAAGAGACATTTAACTCTGAAACCTGTGGCAATGGAATCAATTCAATTCCAGCAGAAAACAAAAATTCATCATTTTTTAAAAGTCGCTCAAGGATCTCAAGATTATGTTTCTCCAAAAAGAAATCAACAATATGCTTGGCAACAACAGGTCCCACATCTGGAATTTGCAGTAATTCCTCATAGGAAGCCTTTTGAAGAAAATCAAAAGATTTAAAATGTGAGGCTAAAGTTCGAGCTGTAGTTACTCCTACTTCTCTAATCCCCAAGGCATAAATAAAACGATCCATGGCTATAGTCTTTGACTTTTCAATGGCATTGAAAAGTTTTTTCGCTACAGTTTTCCCCAAAAGTCGAGGCTTTCTCTCCGCATTGCCGTTATCAATAAGAGTAGATGCTAAAGAATCAACATCAAGAGTATAAATATCAGCTACACTATATATTTTCTGTTGCGAAATCAGAGCCTCAACAATCTTTTCGCCAAAACCTTCTAGATCCATAGCATCTCTGGAAACGAAATGAATAATTGATTCTCTTAATTGAGCACCGCAAAACAGTCCCCCCGTACATCTGGCGATACTTTCCCCTTCCACTCTTTCAATAAGACTTCCGCATTCAGGGCAATAGGCAGGAAAAAAAATATCTTTTTCTGTACCATCACGTTTCTCAAGGACAACTCCGGATATTTGAGGAATTACATCCCCCGCGCGTCTGACAATTACCGTATCACCAATTTTTAGATCCAGTCTCTTGATTTCATCTTCATTATGCAAAGTGGCATTGGAAACCGTTGCACCACCCACATAAACAGGTTCAAGTCTGGCCACAGGTGTAATAGCACCAGTCCTTCCCACCTGAAAATCCACATCCAAAAGCCGAGTCATCATTTCTTCAGGAGGAAACTTATAGGCAATGGCCCATCTTGGAACCTTGGCGGTAAATCCCAAAGTATTCTGCAATGCGAGAGAATTGACCTTCAAAACCACACCATCAATGTCGTAATTAAGATTAGGTCTTATCGCAAGAATATCATTGTAAAAACTCGCTAATCCCGCAAATCCATTAACACAGCGAATATTAGCATTAACAGGCAACCCCAGTTTCTTTAACTCCAAAAGACAATGATACTGGTCTTCAGGAAAATCATAACCTCTGCTTTCACCAATATAATACGCAAAAAAGGATAAAGGTCTTTTAGCGGTAATTTTAGAATCTAACTGTCGCAAGGATCCGGCTGCAGCATTGCGTGGATTTGCAAAGGGCTTTCCACCGTTTTTAAGAGCATTCTCATTCCAGCGCCTAAATCCATCACGGGGCATAATGACTTCACCACGTACATCAAGATACTGAGGAAGATGATTACCCTGCAAGATAAGTGGAATACCTTTTATGGTTTTAACATTATCCGTAACATCTTCACCTACCTTGCCATCACCACGAGTGGCGGCACGCGAAAATTTTCCATCTATGTAGATAATGGATACTGCCAGGCCATCCAGTTTTGGCTCAGCACAATATTCCACATTAGGACCAGCGATTTCACTCATGCGCCGGTCAAAGTCTAAGAGCTCCTTATTATCAAAAATATCTGCCATTGACATCAAAGGAACCTGGTGTGTAACTGTTTTAAAACTATCTAGAACCGCACCACCAATCTTGCGTGTAGGAGAATCATCATCACGAAAATCTGCATGTTTTGACTCTAAAAATTCAAGATCCCGATAGAGTCTGTCATATTCAGCATCTGGTACTTTAGGTGCATCGTGGACATAATAGGCAACAGCATAATCATTCAGTTTGTCAATAAGCTGCCGATATTCTTTATATTCTTTTTCATGTTCAAGAGCAGTCATAGAACGAATCAGTCTCCAGATTTGTCATACTCGTCTAATGCCTGTTCAATGGCATCAAGTCTTTCTTCTGTGTACTCTACATTATCATTGTCATAGGAAGTACCGCCAAGATGCTCCATAAGGCAATTGGCCGCTATACGCATTGCTTTAAAATAGACAAAAGCTCGACCTTTTGGAGGCAACTGCATATAAATAGCTAAACTTTTGGTAGTAAAGTTATCCATTTTTTTGGGAAAGCAATAAGGAGGCTCGAGACTGCAAATTCTAAAAACCAATCGGTCATCACGGTCTGCTTCGTTGGGATCCTCATATACGCAGAAAATATCATTATCTCCACGTATAAAGCCATAATTTGCAAACAGCTCCTCTAAATCAAGACCTTTATACTCTCGACCTTCACTGGCATGAAGATTCATTTCATAAAACACGCAAACCTGCTCTTTTACAATTTCCTTTGGTTTGGATGTTTTCGGTATCATAGAACCATTTTCATCACCTCTTGGTTCCTTGGTAAAGGTCTCAAATTTTTCAAGGTCTTTTTGAGGATCAGAAGACACAGAATCATTTCTCGATACAATAATACGAACTTTACCTACAGCCGAAGAATTCAAAATTGCCTGATCTTCTTTAGAATTTTTTTCCAATTTCCGATTTATGCTCTTTCCTGAAAACCATAAACCATGAACCAAAAAGGCTAAGATAGCGATAGCACCAATTATAAGGATAATTGAGGAAGAATCGTCAAAAGTCATTGGGACTCCATTTCAAATAAACACATTTTGGTATTTTATACCCAATCCGTTCATTTTTGTAAAAACAGTTAGTTGGTATATGGCGACAACACGATCGGCGGAATATCACAAAATCAATTTTGTGAAAACTTACGCTATCAACTAAATTTCCTTATCCTAATC
>CACYBT010000310.1 GCA_902772715.1 uncultured Succinivibrio sp. | reverse complement strand
CTGTAACATTCTAAAGAATTCATTAAGAGAAATTACCATACGGTCAAGATATTCAGAACCAATTTCCATGAAAGGCTGAATATACAATAAAATAAGTATAGCGCACAGACCACTCTTAATAGGCATAGATAAAATAAAAACATTTAACTGGGGGGCAAAACGGTTGACTAATCCTAACGAGATATCAGTCATAAGAGCAACAAGCACAAAAGGAGAACACATAACTAGTGCCGAAGACATTACAAAATTAACACCACCTCCAAACATTCTACTTATGTCATCCATGGCATTGTAAGGTAAAAAATCACTTACCGGCCATAGTACAAATGATGACAGTACTATCATAATAAAACCAAGGATTGCCCCAGTTGCATAAAAAAGATTCACCATACTTAACATCAACATGGCACCAAAAGGTGAATTCTGAGATTCAAGGATTAAATCCTGGCCCTGAGCCTGACTGGCACCTCTTTGGTTATCAATAATCATTCCCGCAGACATTGCTGCATAAAACACAAAGCCCGAAATATAACCAATCAGAAATCCTATCATTCCTTCCTTTAAGGCATACAACATAATCATATAGAAATTATTAAATTCATCAGGATTTAGTCGTTCACCATGAGACCATATAAGAGGTAAAGCAGGTAAAATGAACGTAAAAAGGAGTGGAATTTTTACAGCAGAATTAATTCCTGGACCAAAAAAAGGAGCGACAGAAATAAGAGCGGCAATTCTAGAAACAGCCAAGAGAATACAAATGACTCCCATTCTGTTTTCAGGAGCTACAAGAAACCAATAAATAGCATCCATAATAAGGAATTTTATTATTGCAGAAGATAAAATCGTTCAAAAATAGTACGCGCCAACTGAATAATCTGTGCACTCATCCAGCCTGCAGTCAAAAACAAGGTAATAGAAACAGCGATAAGTTTAATACCAAAAGACAGAGTCTGCTCCTGTAACTGAGTGATAGCCTGAAATAAAGAAAAAAGAATACCCACAACAGAAGCCACAAGAATAGGAGGCAACGACAATAGCAAGACTAACAGTAATGATTCCTTGATTAACTCGATCACCGCAGGCTGCATGACACTACCCTTATATATTTTCCAAAACAAAACATATGATTATGATAACACAAAAAGAGCCAGCTGTTTAGTCACACTAGTGTCTTTAGTGAAATTCTCAGCGCTGACTCTATTTAGAGCAAACCACCTAGCCCTATCTTCACATCCCGATCTAGGATATTTTTGTCAATTGCACAGCAAACACCTAACTAGAAAAATTATTTTTCATTCAACATGCTTTATCTGTGCAGTTAACTACGCATACTGCTAACCTCTGAAATGATAAACCAATGCTGGCAACTTACCAGCCAAAGTCATACAAATAACGGTCAGCCCTTGAAGGCATTGCTTTGTATGACTGATTTTTACCAATCGTCAAACTTAAGTACGAAAACCTAGGCTTTCATATCCTTGCGACTCTTTTGGAGAACAGATCCTTCATTCGAAGATTCTACTTCATTGTTATCAGATTTATCAGCAGTGGTGCAAGCAAGTTCTGCAGCTGTTTTTTTAGCCTGTTGCACCAAACTCTCGATACGACTATCCCTTTTTAATCTACGTCCATCATCTTCAAGAAACTCAGGAGGAAACATTTGTACCGTTTTTTCATATAAGGCATCAATACGAGCAATTTCATCTTCGAGTTTTTTTAGTTTTTTTATACTTTCATCTAATTCCTTTTCATCAAACATATAAACTTCTCCATATAAAAAAAGCTATTTACAAAACTTTACATTCTCCTCTTGCTGAAGCAAGAGGATTCCTACTATCGAGGCTAATTACTTAGCTTACTTCGGAGGGTTGGAGCATCTGCCACCTTATGAGGTTCAATCAGTTGCAGTCTCTTGAGGAACTCCAGCTGCTCTAGTTTCTTAACTAGACTCACTCCCGAGCAGGGCAAGTCCTGCCCTCATGGATTTTATTGTAGATGATGAGTTGCAGAAATGCAACGGCAATACCTGATTAACTTTGCGCCTTATATCCCCGCCATGAAGGACAGTGTTTTACGGCGCCTTTTGATAAATGCTGATGAGAGCGACATAAAAAAAAGATAAATGTCCTACCAAACCTAGGACAAGTCAAGTTAGAACCAACAGGCAACAAGACTTATAAAAAACAGACTGAGCGCCAAATTAACCTCCTGCTTTGCAAGAGTTTGCAAGAGGAGGATGGCGATTATAAAATTATTTCATTTCATCGCTAAGCGGCGCTTTCTGACATAAAGACAACAAAGCATTAATAACTTTAGGATTACCTGTTACGATATTTCCACTCTTTATGAAATCAGGAGCCCCCTTAAAATCAGTAACAATTCCACCCGCTTCACGAACAATAAGATCACCTGCGGCAAAGTCCCAAGGTTTTAATCCCTGCTCAAGATAACCGTCAAAACGTCCACAGGCCACATAACATAAATCTAAACTTGCGCTCCCCATACGTCTGACATCAGCGCAGCTATCAATTAGAGATGAGAATAGCTGCAGATAATCACTCATACGGTTACGATAACGCATTGGAAACGCAGTTCCGATAATGGCACCGTCAAGCGAAATTCTCTGTCCGACACGAATACGACGTCCATTTAAAAATGCACCATTTCCACGACTTGCTGTGAACATTTCATTTAAGAGAGGATCAAAAACGACACCTATTTCCGTTTTTCCAGCATAACGTAGGGCAATAGATACAGCACAGTGACCAATATCCTGCACGAAATTAGTTGTACCATCTATAGGATCAATAATCCACTGATATTCAGATTGAGGATCACCTAAGGCTCCCCCTTCTTCGGCTAAAATTCCATGATTTCTGTAAGATTTAAGAAGAGTATCAACAATAACCTTTTCACACTGCTTATCGATACTAGTTACTAGATCATCCTTATTCTTAGAACTAATATCAAAACTGTCCTTCTGGCCAATGTTGCGTGCAATTAAATTTCCGGCAGCACGTGCGGCACGTACTGCAATATTAAGCATTGGATGCATTTTAAAATTCCATAAAAAAACCAGTTCTAAAAAATTTAGAACCACTCTCATTATTATAGTATAAAATACATATATATTTAACCTTGGCAAATAATTATCACAAGATTTTATTATGGCTACAGTAACACATAACCTTCTCAAAAGGGCATCCTCTCCCATAAAGGCTACCGTTAAAACTAGTGAAGATAACTCTCTTGAAATGTATGGTCTCATTTTAGGACTTGTGGTTAACGGTATGGAACCTGGGGACAGGCTTTTTACAAATGCAGTCAACAATTACTTTCTGTTTTCAGACAATGAGATTATTGACGGCAGTACTTTGGCAAAAATTGTTGAAGAAGGTTTAAACGTCAAAGAAAAAATCACAGAATTTAGTATACAAGATCTGCATATTCCAGACCAAAGCAATCCTACCTCACAAAGATTAAGGGGATTGCAGGAGTTGAGTCAAGGTCTGGCCTATGGTCTATGCATCAAAAGCAGTGATGGCTCATTTATTGAATCCAAAGAACATCCTTTTTTGGACGAAATCAATACAATATACGAAATCACTAAAATTGATACTGATGATGATATAGACGAAAACGACCTTAATGAGGTTCTTAACTATCTAGTATCAACCATAAAAACTATCAGCCACAATACACAATAGCGAACTACACAAAAAAAACGGCACAAAAAGTGGAATTTATTGCTGTCTTATAATAAAAGGCTTCTTTGTGCCATAAAATATGATTAAATTAACATACCTCTACGACCAAGGGCTCCCCTCTTCGAGGCAGATGAAGAACTGCTATTTGATGAACTATTAAAATTCATATTAGCCATAAATTCTCTTGAACGACGCTCACCCTCTCTCTTAGCCTCCGCCTGTGCTTCGGCTACCATTTTCTTAACTTCGGGTGGCAAATTATTTAAATCAGTATCACTAGGAACATTATTTCCTATCTCTTTTATAATGTTCTGTTCTTTCCTTTCTAGTTCGGCTAACTCATTAACTACAGCATCGATGAAAGAATCCATCTTTTCTAAGTTATCCTGCATTTTCTTCATGTATTCATCATATTCATCTTTGGTCATTTTTATTCCCCTTCATCAATATTGCGGTCTAACAGAAAAAGTAATGCAAAAAGCGATATTCACATTTTATTAGAACGAATTTTATTATTAGTTAAACAAATTACAAAAACAAGTAAATTTATACATTTAATAGCAAATATAAGAAACAAATCAAGAAAAATCAACCTACTCAATACCTGGTATCAAAATAAGCGCCTGTTTGAGATCAGCAATTTCATCTCTGCAAGCTGCAGCCTCCTCAAATTTTAATTCTTTGGCAAAACTTGACATTTTGGCTGTTAGTTCATCTATTCTCTTTATAATATCTTTGGCACTTAAGCGACTTTTATTATGTTCACTTTCCCATTTTTTACGCGAAATTAAGGTAGGACGATCTTCTTTTGGTACTCTAAAAGAACTGCTGTCGTTATTCGCTACTTCCATGATATCAACAATTTTCTTTTCAATTTGTTTTGGCACAATGCCATGCTCTTTATTGTACGATTCTTGAAGTTTGCGCCTTTTGGCCGTAACATCAATCGTCTCTCTCATGGATTCAGTTACGGTATCAGCATAAAAAATAGCCTTTCCGTTCACATTACGCGCGGCGCGCCCCACTGTCTGAATTAAAGAACGCGCTGATCGTAAGAAACCTTCCTTATCAGCATCAAGTATTGCTACAGTCGAAACTTCAGGAATATCCAGACCTTCACGTAACAAATTAATGCCAACAAGTACATCAAATTCACCTAAACGCAGATCTCTTATGATTTCCATGCGTTCAACAGTGTCAATATCAGAATGTAGATAGCGTACACGTACGTCATGTTCACTAAGATATCCTGTTAACTCTTCAGCCATTTTTTTAGTAAGTGTGGTAACCAGTACTCTTTCCTTCTTTTTCGCACATTCTCTGATGACACTCATAACATCATCAACTTGTGAAGCAACAGGACGAACCTCAATAATTGGATCTAGTAATCCAGTAGGCCTGATAATCTGCTCCACAATCTGTGTTGATTCACTAACCTCAAAGTCTGCAGGTGTGGCAGAAACGTACAGTGTTGTCGGTTGCAGTTTACGAAATTCCTCAAATTTTAGAGGTCGATTGTCAAATGCCGATGGCAGTCTAAACCCAAAATTAACAAGACTCTCCTTACGAGAATGATCACCTTTGTACATAGCTCCAATCTGCGGTACCGTCACATGCGACTCATCAATAATAAGCAGACCGTCCTTAGGCAGATAATCAAAAAGACATGGAGGAGGCTCTCCTTCCTTGCGACCGGTAAGATATCTTGAATAATTTTCAATACCTGAACAGTAACCTAATTCGTTTATCATTTCCAAATCATAGGAGGTACGTTCACGTATACGCTGTTCTTCAAGCAATTTGCCCTCTTGTAAAAAATAGTCACAGCGTTCCTTTAGCTCTACCTTAATATTTTCAACTGCATTGTCAAGAATATTTTTAGGAGTTACATAGTGAGTCTTAGGGAAAATGGTAACCCTGGGTAATATCTGCTTATGTTCTCCAGTTAATGGATCAAAGGTACTGATTTTTTCAACGGTATCATCAAAAAGCTCCACCCTCACCGCATAACCGTCAGCATCTGAAGGATAAATATCGATAACATCACCTCTAACTCTGAATGTTGAACGTGCAAATCCTAGGTCATTACGGGTATACTGAAGATCAGAAAGTCTAGAAACAATCTGTTTTTGTGTAATTTCTTCACCTCTAGACAGATGCAACATCATTTTAAGATAAGTTTCAGGTTCACCCAAACCATAAATCGCTGAAACTGAACAGACTACAATAACATCTTTACGTTCCATCAGTGCTTTGGTGGCACTAAGTCGCATCTGATCAATATGATCATTGACCTGAGCATCCTTTTCTATATAGGTGTCTGAAGACGCAACGTATGCTTCTGGCTGATAATAGTCATAATAGGATACAAAATATTCAACAGCATTGTGGGGAAAAAATTCTTTCATCTCTCCGTAAAGTTGAGCTGCTAACGTCTTGTTATGAGATAAAATCATGGTAGGACGTTTAAGTCTGGCAATAATATTAGCCATCGTAAAGGTTTTACCTGATCCCGTTACACCAAGTAAAGTCTGAAAACGAGCCCCTTTTTTGTAAGCATCAACAATTCTCTGTATAGCCTCAGGCTGATCGCCTGTAGGTTCAAAGGCTGATACTAATTTAAATTCTGTCATATAGCTAACTAATAACCTACTCAAAAATAACAGATAACCCACGCTCGCATTTGGCACAATCACCAAACAAGTTAACTTCCATTTGACATACTCCCACGACTAAAGTCGTGGGATTCTTTAGATTAACGAGGCATCACCACAGTCTTATAGGAGGGATATAGCCTCGGT
>CACYBT010000309.1 GCA_902772715.1 uncultured Succinivibrio sp. | reverse complement strand
GCATTGACACAAGAAACTTATAAATCAAAGAAAAAAGTGGTAAGCAGTCTGCGTTTATTAAAGGAGTTACTTAAAATCCGCACAACAGAACGATAGGAAATATGAGTAATATAGTTTCACATGGATAGAGTTAGGTTTTTGTATGCTAAGTAACATAACTTACGATGTTTATCATAAGATGCTCAATGATTTGGGTATTTATAAAACATGGACATCTATTTTAGATTATCTAAGAACAGGAGATGACATTCCTTATTTTCTTGATGCATATAGACTTTCAGATCTTTATGAGAACGGGCTGGCTTTTCTTTCTAAAGATGAAAAAAAAGCGCTCGGTAAATACTTTACCCCGCCTGACGTCTCCTCTTTGTTGGCTTCCTTTTTTGAAAAGCAAAAAGGAGAGGAAATATGCGATGTCGCCTGTGGTACAGGTAATCTTATGCTTTCCTATCTTAAACTTTTGCCTCATGAAAAAGCCAGGGACTTGCTTTTAAAAGGTAAGGTGCATTTATATGATCTTGATGAATGTGCCTTAAAAATTGCAGTATATCGTCTGGGACTTGCTTATGGCCATGAGGTGGAGGATAAGATAGATGTGGTGGCGGAGGACTTTTTAGACCAAAATCTGCAACTTCCGGCGCTGGCCAAAGTGATTGCCAACCCTCCCTACTCAAGAATTACCAGTATTCCTCCTAATTGGAGTCATACTGAGATAGTTCAGGAAAGTCTTGAACTGTATGCCGCTTTTTTTGAGAAGATTGTAAAAAATTCTGTATCCTCGGTCATTATCTCCCCCTTCAGTTTTATCGGAGCCGAGAAATTCTATAATCTGAGGCTGCTTTTAAACAACTATAATGGCAAAATCTTTGCCTTTGACAATGTGCCAGGCAATATCTTTAAAGGCAAAAAACACGGGATTTTCAATTCTAATACGGCCAACTCTGTAAGAGCGGCCATTACCGTTACGGAAAATCTCAAAGGCAGGTCCGGCTATAGGGTAAGTCCTCTTATTCGGTTTAAAACTCATGAGCGGGATCGTATTCTTGATGGAAATGTTTTAGAGGAGCTGTTGCCTAAGCGCTATCAGTGCATCGATTTATTAAATGATAAATATTATAAGTGTTTTAGAGATTTAGAAGAAATTTTTTTAGAGTGGAAAAGACAATCGACAAGAACTTTTGCCGAACTTATGAGTAAAGAGGAGACTCCCTATTCCTTATGTGTACCTACTACCTGCAGATATTATCTTTGTGCCACTAAAAAGGAACTGCAGAGAAGCGGCAAATATCAACTTTATTTTAAGGATGAGGATGCCTATGACACCGCCTACTGTTTTTTAAACTCCTCCTTTGCCTACTGGCACTGGCGTCTTTATGACGGAGGCATTACCTATAGCATGAGCCTTTTAAAAAGTATGCCGATTTTAGATGAGCCTCTTCTTGTGCCTTATAAAGATAAACTGCATGATCTGTGTGTCAGGACTCTATCAAGGGAAGAGGAGTGTACGGTCTATAAAAAGAATGCTTCAGAATTACAGGAAAATATTAAATTTCCTAAGGAAGTGCGTGATGATTTCAACAAGTTGCTGCTAAATGTTATGCATCTTGATGAAAACGTGGCGATTTTTGACAGGATCCATCAGAATTCATTATTTGGGCCAGATTATGACTGATAAACGGGATACTTTTGCCAAACTTATTGCCGTTATCTATCAAAATGACAAAAAGAATATTCTCACCAAGTCACAAAGATTGCTTATCGAGAAAAAGTATCAGGAGCATTATACCAAGGTTGGGACCCTCGACGAATTATATGCAAGGGTTCCTGAGGTGGCCTGTTTAATCAGCAAAATGCGTGCCGGTAGGGCGGAAATAGAGCATCAGCTAAAGTTGAGAAAGGGACTGCAGCCTGGGATCCTTAACGAATGTGTTTTACTTGAGACTCTGGCCACCTATCTTGGTTTTAGAAAATTTATAGATTTGGAAACGACTGCCATTGCCGACATCCCCTTTGAAATAAGGGATAACCTTAATAGAATACAGACTAAGGCACAGACAGGCTGTGCGGCACGCTACGCCTATTATAAAAAGGGTGATTCAGGGAATATGCTTTTCCAGTATGGTAACCCCAGGGCTATTGGTGACGCTACGCTTTTCATGGATGATTGCGAGATAATCCTTGAAATAAAGGATTTACCGGCACTTATCGATGATCTTGATCTTGTCTATGATGAAGATGGCAAATTCATCATTACAGAAGAGCTAAAGCAGGAGCATCCTCATTTTGTCGCTCCCATAGAGGAATTTAACCGCTCCTCTGACATTTTTAAAACTTTTGGTCATAACTATCCTATCTTAAGGGGCAACACCCTAGGCGAGCACACTGCCTATCTTGAGGCGGTGCTAAATGATCCGCGCATGGATGGCCTTATCACCAGTGTCGATGATGAACTTATCCTTATCAGAAAAGAGGATCTAAATTTTTGCTGTGAGGATGGGGAGTATCTTTTAAATTTAACCGGAAGTGAAATAAGAACGCTTGGGAAAAATCACAAAAAGGTGTTTACTCCTCAATACTTAAATAAAGTTTTAGAAGAACTTGATATTAAAGTTGATGGCGACGGTATGTGCGTAACTTCCAAAATCAATCCCAAACTCGAGGGTTTAAAAAAAGGACGAAATACTGCGGGGAGCACCCGCTTAAGACTTAAAAACTGCTTTTTTTTAAGAGTAAAAGAGCTGGTTGACATGCACGATGATTTGCTCCACTTCAAAAAGAGTGCGATACAGCAAAGTAAAGCCGGAATATCTGTGCACATCAATATTGCCAAAAATAAAAATTACCTTAAAAATAAGGTGTACCCCTAAAGACTGCTAAAAAGAAGTTTATTTGCGGCTCTTTTTTTGAAGAGTGGCAGTATGAGCGCTGAGGATAATATGGACAAACACGACAGAAGTTATTTGAAGAACCTTTCCTTAAAAAATCCCTGGCATTTTATAGCCCTGGGGCTGGGCTCAGGACTGTGTCCCAAAGCACCTGGCACCATGGGTTCCCTAGTGGTGGTGCCGCTGTGTATGGTACTCTTGTATCTTCCAGTCTATATCACCATGATGTTATGTGTTCTCACCCTGCTCGTAGGTACGTATGCCGCCTCTGTAACCGAAAAGGACATGGGAATGCATGATAACAGTGCCATCGTTATTGATGAGTTTTTAGGCATGTTTATCTCGGTGCTCTTTTTTCCGCCACTGTGGTATTTAGCCTTGCTCGCCTTTGTGCTGTTTAGAGTTTTTGATATTCTAAAGCCTTTTCCTATAGACTATATCGATAAACGTGTCAAGGGAGGTCTTGGAGTAATGCTCGATGATGTGCTGGCGGGACTGTATGCTCTTTTAGCGGGACATCTCATTATAAGACTTGTAGGCCTTGCCTGATTGTGATGAAGACGGCAGGATGCTGTGTCCTAAAGGTTCTTTGGCTTTAATCCATGTCATCTTTGTGATGGGACTCTTTTAACTCCTCAACGCTGCTTACATTAAACTCTACTTCGCTGCCCTTGACCCCTTGAGCCACCTTTTTAAGGGAGTGCAAGACGACATAGGTAAACTCATTGGCATCAAATTTAGGCACAAAATCGTTGGCGCCGATTTTTTT
>CACYBT010000308.1 GCA_902772715.1 uncultured Succinivibrio sp. | reverse complement strand
TACCGCAAGGGTGCAGTGCTCAAAGAAACCGTAGGAAGTCATCATCTTGACTCATATGCCATCATCTTTGTGGGGGCAGAGTGCAGAACCTATGAGATGATTTTGTGATTTTAAAACATCATAGCGATTATGAAGCCAGTGTTACTGCTTTGTCTATAAATCTCCAAAGTTGATAAGTTTTATGCCATGTTTTTGCATGCACTCATGTACTTTCTCACAGGTTACGGCCAAAAACTCCGCCTCATAATCATGATCCCAGCCCGAACTTAGGCTTAATACCTTGTTATTCATGCCGGGGTGCAGCATCACTTCAACCGTATCTTCATGCATGTTTTTAAGAAGATTTTGCATAAAGTCTGCCGTGATGGCACCTCCTGCCACCTGACCTACAAAATGCTTAGGATAGAGGAAACCTGCTTTTTGAGCCTTTAGGGTGTCTATCATGCTAAAGCACTGCAGCGCGCATTTACCTATAAGATCGCCAAAACCCGGCCAGGGGATAAAAGGATTGGCAAAACCGCATCCTGAAATACGGATTTTATTGATCTTGTTCTTTTGTGCAAGGTTCAACACCTTTGGAAAAATACCTGGCAGCATGTGAATATGCTGATGACTGTCAACATGGGTAGGTGTGATCCCGGCCTTTATGACTTTATCTATCTGCGCGGAGAGCTCCTTTACTACATCCTCTTTACGTATTTTAAGGGTTAGATATTTTTTGATAAAGGCATTATGATGAGGATAAAAGGTACCATCAGGGGTTACAAGAGAGGGGATTTCTTGAGGTGGCAGCACAGGTCTGCCATTTACAAGGGTCAAATGGACTCCGACACCAAGAGACGGATGACTTTTGGCAATCGCCACCGCCTCTTCAAAATAAGGTTCTCCTGCCATAAGACTTGCCGAGAGCAATCCCTTGTGTTTTACGGCTCTCAAAACCGCCTCATTGATTAGAGGATGACGACCAAAATCGTCGGCATTCACCAGTAAGGCTTTCATCATTTTTTCCTGATTTTAGTGTTTTTTAACTGATATAAAGGCCGGTTCTTGACCTCGGTGTAAATTCTTCCAAGATACTCCCCGATTATGCCGAGAATAATAAGCTGGATCCCCGCAAAAATTGACATGAAGACAATAATCGTGGTCCAGCCTGAGACGGTTTCATAACAGAAATATACAAAAAGGGCATGCACTAACAGGCAGAAACTTAAGAGGGCAAAAAGCATGCCGGCTACAAAGGTGAATCTTAAGGGCACCACGGAGTAGCCTACAATTCCATCTACGGCAAGTTTCATCATTTTGCTAACCGAGAACTTGGATTTACCGGCAAAGCGCGGCGGCGCCACAAATTCAACGTCGGCCTCTCTAAAGCCTAAGAGCGTGACCATACCCCGCAAAAAACGGTCATGCTCGCGATATTCGCCTAAGGCATCCACGGCTTTGCGGTCTAAAAGTCTAAAATCAGAGCCGCCTGGGCGTACTCTTATTGTAGAGAGCCTATTGATAATCTTATAGTACAACTCGGAGGTCTTCTTCTTGAGCATGGATACTCCCTCGGTATCCTTGCGAATGGTTTGCACGATCTCAAACCCTTCCTCCCATTTTCTTAAGAGTTCCGGTAAGAGTGCCGGCGGATGCTGCATGTCTCCATCCATGGAGATCACGGCATCGCCTGTGGCATGATCAAGACCGCAGGTTAAGGCAATCTGATGACCATAGTTGCGGCTTAGGGCAAGGACATGGATATTGTCATGCTCAATTTGCAGTTTCTCTATAATATCAAGACTGCTGTCTTTGGAGCCATCGTCTATAAACAATAAGTCCCACTCGTAAGGCTCTTTATTCATAACCTCACTTACAGCCTCGGTAAAATGAAGAATATTGTCCTCTTCATTATATACAGGAACTATAATCGAAACGGTTTTCAAGGTTTTAACTCCTACTCTTTCTCACGATAATAAAGATTATTACCAAGATATTTACCTAAAACAATCCATCTGCCAGGAAAGAGTTCCTGCATAAACTTTGCTCTTGATTCAAGAGTAAACAGCAAAAAAGGCTCATCTTTATTCACATCATCAAAACTTTTTTTCGGCATATTGTCGGTAACACTCCAGTCCAATTTCTTTTCAAGAATAAGGTTGTACACAATAGGAGGAATAAGATCATAGACAAAAGCCCCCGTATAGTAGGTGAAGGATACCACTTCACCGCTTCTGTCAAAACAGTAAACGGGCACACCCTTTAAAAGATAGGGTTTTGCAATCTCTGCAATGTCTTTGGCCGAATATTTACTGATTTGCGCAGTGGCTACCGTAAAGAGCAGGATAAGATATACGCCGGCGGTGGCGATGCTTCCGTACAAAAACTTCTTCTCATACTTGATAAAGAGTCTTGAGAGTAGCAATACTACCGGGAACATATATGGAAAGGTGTAGGTAACGTATTTGGTTGCCACCAACTCAAAGAAGGTAAAGACGCATAAGGCCCAGATAAGCAGAAAACGCGTATCGGTACTAAGTTTTAATCTTAATCCCTGTGACCACTTTTTGATTGAGAGGGGAACTGCCACAAAGATCCAGGGGATAAAACCTACGATAAAGATTACAAAATAATAGTACCAGACATTGAAGAGAGGGTGCTCTGAAGATACTGCCCGCATGACATTGTGCACTCCTAGGAACACCTCTAAAAACTCCTTGCCGTGGAGCATATACATCGGTACATACCAGATGGAGACAATGAGCGAAAATAGGATGAGGCCTAACAGCGTCTCCTTGACCAGCACCGGCTTAAAATCACGCTGCACGATTAAAAAGAGGAGAATTATAAGGCCCGGGAGGGCAAGACCGATGGGACCTTTATCTAAAACCGCCAAAGCCGAGGAGGCAGAGAGCAGATAGTACCATCGGTAATTGTGACTTGTATAGGCATTGTAAAAGGACATGAGTGTTAAGGATATGGTCACAAGAAGGGTCATATCAGTGATGACGGCATGCCCGATATACCAGGTCTCAAGGGAGGTGATAAACATAAGCGTGGCGATAAAGGCCAGTTTTTTCCCATAGTGACGTCTTGCAAAAAGATAGAGCACCGTCATGGCAAGGCCAGTCATGAGAGTTGGGGCGAGCCTGGCGGCAAAGTCATTAAAGCCAAAAATCTTAAAGAAGAAGATGAGTTCCCAGTAAAAGAGAATAGGTTTGTCAAACCAGTAGTTATCATAGATCCTCGGGGAAAAATAATCCCCGGAGACTATCATTTCACGGGCGGTCTCTACATAGTTGCTCTCCACCGGATCGGTAATCGGCAGAAGGTTATTGCCTACAAAATATAGCAGAATGTAGACAGTGACCAGTATGATCACATTTTTTCTATCCTCAGTCATGTTTTTTTACTCCAAAGGCAAAATACTTGACACAAAGATAGGTTACAAAAACGGCAATAATGGCCGCAAGAAGATAACTTATGACCGGTGGAATGCCCATGAGATTGTAACATACTGCCACTACCAGATTTTCACACAGAAAATTAGGTACATAGGATAAGGCAAATTTTAGGTAGCGGCTCCATGAGAGAGAACAAGGGAACACAAAGATGCTGTTGAGGATATAGGCAAGGATGTTACTTAAGACATAGCCTATGATGAAGGCAATATTGGCATCAGGAAGAATATAAAGACACAAAAAGGCAAAAAAGGTACAGGAGAAGGTATTTACCCCACCTACAAGAAGAAACTTGATGAACCTTAAGTCAAAGAATTCATCCAAAACCCTGCTTAAAACCAAGTGTGTCACTGGCAATCCTCGCTTACTGCGTAAAAAAAAGAATTAGGTTATAAAGTTTTTGTAGTCAAAATTAGAATATCCTGCTATCTTTTTTGTGGTAGCAAGGGCAAAAACTCATGTCATATTAAGACTCTAGGTGTTTTATCAAGGGCGCAACTTTTGAAAGTTAAGAACTTAAAATATCGCCTCACAGTATGAACATTTTAGCAGAAATATACGGTTTTAGGACAGTGTGAAGGAGATTTTCTAAAAAGAATGTCATTGTCACTGCTGTTTTTTTTATCAATTTTATAGATGCTCTGCTAACGTCATAAAAATATTGATTATAGACATCTGCACCGTCACCATATAGATACTTATGCTAGAATAGAGATAACTTGTTGTATATGGGAGCACATATGTCAAAGGATTTATTGTTTCTCACGGGCAGTGAGAATTTTAGAACCATTATTGAAAAGAATGCTTATTATGTGGATAAGACTGCATATTTAAAAGAGCTGTTTTTAAGTTCTTATGAGGTGATGAATCCACTCTTCATCCGTCCCCGCCGCTTTGGCAAGACTCTTAACATGGATATGATTAAG
>CACYBT010000307.1 GCA_902772715.1 uncultured Succinivibrio sp. | reverse complement strand
TGGAATAAATGAAACCTCAGTTTCATCATCACATTGGACTATAGGATTAACTTGAATACACTGAGATAGTCTTACCCACTTCCAACTTTCAGGAATCTCAAAAGGGATTTCATCTTCAGATATTTCAGGTAAAGGCTTTTCTTTCTTAATCTTGCCTTCAGCAATCAGTTTTTTCTTTTCGTCCTGAATCTGAGAGTATAACTCTTCTGCAGTCCCTTCTTCTTTTCGCTGTTCTACAAGTTTTCCTTCGATTGCTTGCTGAAGAATGCTATTTCTAAGCTGTTGCGGTGTCATTAGTCTTTCCTCTCTAGTATTGAGGTAATTTCAGCTAACACACTATCAATCTTTGCATTAAGTGAAGCTCTCTTTTCCTGATACTGATTGATTAAATCCATAGGTAAAAGAATTTCTTCTTCAATATGAGGTACACCACATTGGTCAAAGTTATAGCCTAAATCTTCAGATAATTCCTTTGCAGTGAATTTCTTTGCTTTAGGGAATTCATCAATAATAATTTCTTCTCGGTTGTTCCACCAATCTTCAACAACTTTGAAATGCTCTAGAAGAATTGGTTTTGTTTTGCTGAAGTGTTTGTAGCCTTGAGGCATATCCATTCTGTAGAACCAAGTTTCTTCTGTTGGCTTAGTATTATCAAAGAACAGCACATTGGTTGTAATTGATGTGTAAGGCGCAAAGACACTTGCAGGAAGTCTTATTACTGTGTGAAGATTAAACTTCTCTAAAAGATTCTTTTTGAGATTTATTTTGGCATTATCTGTACCGAATAAGAATCCATCTGGAAGCACAACTGCAGCACGACCGTTTTTCTTAAGTCTTGCCATGATTACTGCCATGAATAAATCAGCAGTTTCACTGCTTGCTATATCATCTGGAAAATGATTTTGAATATCTTTCTTTTCACTACCACCATAAGGAGGATTCATAAGAATTACATCAAACTTATCTTTTTCTGTGTAATCCAATAAATCTCTTAGAAGTGAGTTTCCATGCTCAATTCTTGGATTATTAACCTCGTGAAGTAACATATTTGTTACCGCTAGCATATAAGGCAAAGGCTTTTTTTCCATTCCGTATATAGAATTATGGAGCTGCTCTTTATCGTCTGCAGTAACAACCTTTTTCTCAAGTTCTTTCAGCCAACTCGTAATAAAGCCTCCGGTACCACAGGCAAAATCTGCCATTTTCTCACCAATCTGAGGTTTAATCATTTTGGCCATGAAATCGGTTAATGCTCGAGGAGTATAGAATTCACCTGATGAGCCGGCACTTTGTAATTCTTTTAAGATGGTTTCATATAAATCCCCAATGGCATGTGATTCTTCGTAATCAGTGAAGTCTAAGGAATTTACAAGATTAACAACCTGACGAAGAAGCACACCATCTTTCATATATTGGTTAGCCTCTTCAAACATGGTTTTAACAATGGATTGTTTGATTGGTGTAGAAGTGTCAACCTCTAAGGATTTTAGAGTAGGGAATAAAGTTCCATCTACGAACTTCAGTAAGTTGGGGCCGGTTAAATCACTATTAGCCCAGTTACACCATCTGCATTCTTCAGGAATAATAGATTTAAAAGCATCCCCTTCAGTAAATTCCCATTCCGCTTCCTGAGAATCATAGACTTTTAAAAATAACATCCAGACAATCTGCTCAATTCTCTGTGCATCACCGTTAATACCAGCGTCATTTCTCATGATGTCACGAATTGATTTTATAAATCCTGATAAGTTTTTCATTAGATGCCTGCTAAACCATAACCATATATTGCTTGTTCTAATTCCATAAAGGCTTGGTTATAACCCTGAACGCCGCCAAAACTCTGGGCTATTTTCATTGGTTTACCAAACTTTATGAACTGGGGAATTTTTAAAATTTCAGAACTTTCTATTTCGTAAATTCCGTAGGTTGCGTAATTATCAAGAAGAGTTTCCAGGATCTCTTTTGCAACTCCAGAATATTTGTCAAAGAAACCTGTTTTTTTAACCGCCTCAGCCCTTTCCTTTCTAGTTTTTGTTTTGCAGTCAAATGCGATATGACAGATAAAGTCAAAATCATCAACATCAGATAGATTCTGTTCTGTTTTCAGTTCTTCGAGATTTATGCCTTTATCAAGGAAGAATTTCCTTATGGAATTTTTCTTTTTAGAGGCTCTCCACTCTTTAACAAAATCTTCTAGCGAAGAGAATTTTTCATGGATATTTCTCTTGGTGTAGTCAACTATACTTTCAACCTTGAGAAGTTTTCCAGTGGGATCATAGATTGAGACAGATTTCTGTTCGACTCTGGCCTCACACCCATTTTTATCTACAACAGGCTTATATTTTGGCGGTTGAGGAGGTGTTGTCTCATCGCCACCTCCCTGTTTATTATCAGGATCATACCCGTCGTGGACTGCTACAGGACCATCCCACTTAGGATCGGCGAACATTCTGGATACATTTCTAAAGTCCAAAACCACAAAGTTAGTTTTTCCTTCGGATTCTAGAAGCCTTGTTCCTCTGCCAATTATCTGTTTAAACTCTGTCATTGAGCCAATCATTTCATCGAGTACAATGACTTTTACCATCTTGGTATCAACACCAGTTGAGAGCAGTTTTGAGGTTGTTGCTATAACAGGGAACTGTGTGGATACAGCGATAAAATAATCAAGTTTGCCTTTGCCAACCTCATCTGAGCCGGTTATTCTGACCACGTAATCAGGATGTTCTTTTACGATATCGCTATTTAGATTTACCAATGCCACACGCATTCTTTCTGCAGCATCTTCTGTTGGAGTGAAGACGATGGTCTTGGCAAACCTATCTGTGCTTTTTAGATATTTGGTAATTTCCTCAGCGACCATTTGGGTTCTAGACTCAATGATAATGTTATAGTCATAATCTGAGTTGTTATAGATACGATCTTCTATAAGCTGGCCGTTTTTATCTCTTTGTCCTGCAGTAGGGCGCCATTCATCTCCGATATTAACTTTATAGCGGATAACCCTAAAGGGTGCTAGAAAACCATCTTCGATACCGTCCTTTAAACTGTACTCATAAATAGGTTCACCAAAATAGGTTATGTTTGATGCGTACTTTGTTTCTTTAGGTGTTGCGGTCATACCAATTTGAGTGGCTGACTTAAAGTATTCAAGAATACACTTCCACTGACTGTCGTTCTTAGCAGAGCCTCGGTGACACTCATCTACGATGATTAAATCGAAGAAATCAGGAGTGAATAACTGACTGTAATGATCTTCCTCTCCGCTATCCCCAACTAATTGCTGATATAACGCAAAATACACCTGATATGAAGATATTGTTTCAGGTTTTTCTGAGGCCACATGAATCTTGTGAGTAACTTTCTCCAATGGAGAAAAATCCTGCTGAATTGATTGGTCAACTAGGATGTTTCTATCGGCAAGATACAGGATCTTCTTCTTGACACGTGCAGATAATAATCTATGGACAATCTGGAATGCTATATAGGTTTTCTCGGTTCCTGTGGCTAAAACCAAAAGCAGTCTGTTTTCTTCTCTGGCTATAGCATCGAGAGTCGCATTTACTGCATTTCTTTGGTAATAACGAGGAGACTTAATATTGGCTCCTGAGCAGAATGGCTCCTTAATTAGTTTTTCCTGTAAGGAATTTAGCTGTTTTGCCTGTTTAAATCTCTCATAGAGTTCAGATTGACTTGGAAACTGATTTAAAGGAATTTCCTTTTCCTTGCCATTTAGCAAATCGCATTCATGGAAGGCATCTCCGTTTGAGGAATAGGCAAAGGGAGCCCCAATTTTTAAGGCATAGTCTTTTGCTTGCTGGGTGCCGTGAGAAACAGTTTTGTTATTATTTTTGGCTTCAACAACCGCTAGGGGAATGGTACCGTTTATAAAGAGAACATAATCAGCCTTTTTAGGTGGCTCTCTGAAAGCCTTGTTAGATCCTGCCTTTAGTTTAATCGCTCCATCTGTAATGGGATATTCCATACGAATGTCTTTAAAATCCCATTTTGCATTCTGAATTGCCGGGGTAATAAACTGCAGTTTAATGTCTTCTTCAGATAAATCAGCTAATTGAATAGAATCTTCAAGCATAGATTTCCCCTAATTAAGATGAGCATATTTATTTGGCTCTGTTGTAGAATTGTGTTGATACAACATAATCTACAACTATTTATAAATCGAAATTTAACGGTTAGCCAAAACCAAGAGCACAATATCGCTGTTTACAGCAAATCTCTGCCAGTTTTAATCTCTTTGGATTGAATATATGCTTGGAACTTATTAATCTCTTTACGAAATCATTGTCATTGACAAATCTTCGTAAAATATTGATAGCTCCATTAATATCAGCATTTAAAAATCCTTTATCAGACTT
>CACYBT010000306.1 GCA_902772715.1 uncultured Succinivibrio sp. | reverse complement strand
TTTTTTTGGCTCAGTACAAATAAATGTGGGATCAACGATCCTCTATTCAATCTGAGCCCTCCATTTTTGTCTGGAGGCATCAAAGAGTTTTAAAAAGAAATATTCATCATCAGGTAATCCATAGCTCTTCCTTCTGATGGTCTTTATCTTCTGATTGATACCTTCAACCTTTCCGTTTGATAACGGATATTCTGCATGACTTATGATGCCATCAATATGATTTCTAAGTAATCTGGCAAACCATATGAAATGCTTGTTTTCTGTGCCTTCACAGTAGTTAATAATCTCTTCTATATAGAGCTTCATCTCTTCTGATGTCTGCTTTAGATAAGCTTGCTCTAAATTGGTCTTCACCCAATCCAAGTCCATCAGCAGACGGTTCTGAGAGATCAATTCCATGTATCTACGGTACTGCTCTCCTTTCTGTTTAACTTCCTGTTTCTTAAACAGTTCAGAGCCCCTAGAGATTATTTTGCCATCTGCTGCTTCTTGATCCTTTGCTTCCAGAGTCACTCTCTTTGAGGTAAGTATATACTTACTGCCCTTAAGGGCTTCCGCTGCAGCTATATCGCCTTCGGCTATTAGCCTGCGCTGCTCTTCTTTACGAACCGCAGAGACAACCTTATCGTTAAAATTCTTCACGATATGGAAGTGATCATAAACAACCTTCATATGAGGGCATTTCTCCAGAAATGCCTGCTCAAAATCAGAGTTCATATCTGAGGATACGGCTTCAACCTTGGACATCCATTCAAGCCCTACATGATCGATAAAGTCGTAGACAACTTGCTTCTTTTTTCCTGCCTGCAACCATAGAATACAACCTGATTCCATATCGAGGATTACAGTGGCATATTTATGTCCATCATGCAGTTTAAACTCGTCTATGCCTATAAATCTGGCTTGCTGCTCCGGCTTGATTAAGGTTTTCTTCCCGTCCTTATCTACTGTTACGTAAAGTCCTTCTAGTCTTGCTTTATCTATATCCTTAACCACGCACTTGTGGAGCCCTGTTATATGAGCCACTTCCTTTAGTGTCATTCCATATGCCAGTAACGCTTCTGTATACTGTCTCAAAGGTTCAGTAATCAGGTGACCTTTAGCTTTAAACGGAATACAGCCAACCTCACTGTACTCACAGCCCTGACAGGAACAGCGGAAACGAGGCCTATCTGCTTCAACTAGTGAATATGAATCTCCTAAAGGTATATGCCTTAATGTAGTGGTTACACTGCCATTACGATGTAGCATAGCACCACATCGAGGACATACTTTTGGTTCATAATCTTGTGTACAAAGTCCATACAAAGCATACTCATCATGCTTTCTAACAAAAGGCTTTATCTTGGTTCCGTCATTTCTGTTGACTCTCTGTAGTCTGCAGTGAGTCTGTTTAAAACAATCTAAACCTGATGGTAAAGATATGAATCCTTCCAAAGGATCAACAGAAATGTAACCATGGCCTTGCTTAAATGTATCTAGATCTGTAATATTCATTCTTGGGTCTCGTTTTAATTTTGTTTTTTTTTTCACTAAAAATTATAACGCAGACCTTTTTTTATTTCTCTATCTTGTTGCTATCCCACACTTTTCTGTACAGACCCTTTTTTTTCTTTCAGCCTGTGGTGAATCCACAGAAGAGAAAGTTAAAAACCTCGCGGTCGAGTATACAAAGGCACTCTGTACTGGAAACGCTGACTACGTTTTCAAAAACACTGATTTTGGAGATGATCTTGATTCTGACAAAGAGGAATTTGCGCATAAGAAAATAGAAAGTATAGTTAATAAAAATAAAGAAAAGACAGATAAAAAAGGCGGCATTAACAAGATTGAGGCTCAGGAACCAATTTTCTCTGAAGATAAAACCATGGCTAAGGTACTCATCAAGATCACCTATAAAAAAGACGATGATTCCAAGGATGAAGAAATAACCTTAAAAAATGATGGCAGCAACAACTGGAAAGTTTTATTTAAATAGGAACCACGATGCTGAATATTAAAAAGATAAATCTAATCCTAATAGGCTGTCTTTTAGGCTCCATCGCCAATGCTGAAGATGATCCACTTAAAGCAGCACTGTTAGATTACTATATGTCGCTTGCAAATCCTACACCCAGTGCCATATTACAAAACTATAACCGAGACTATCTAGGAAATCTTAAGACCGAAGATGAACTCAAAATCAAGGTTAAATATGTAAAAGAAGCACAAAAACTTGCTAAAAGCGATAAAAAAACCGTAGATCTTAGCATCAAAAACGTAAAAAAATATCACGGCGACACAGTTGCTCAAGTAACTTATACCCAAATATATGACGACAACTCTTACGGAGAGCAAAAATCAGTGCAGCTGCAGACTGATAAAGAAGGTAAATGGAAACTTGCGCTACAACCCAAAAACATTCCGGCGTCAAAAGATGACTGTGTCTTTGTAGCAGAGGATCTTGAGAAAACGGATCTTGAAGTAAAAATCCCCGGGGTCAAGGTGCGATCGGGTAACAATGACTATCGGTTTGTACTTGCCTACCCTAGCGATGATAAGCGCATACCGCCACCAAATGACGATTCGTGGAATCATGTCTTTACTAGTCAGTACAGGTATATGGCTCCTGAGTATAAACAAACATTCAAAAACTCCTATGCCATAATCAAGACTCTCAAAGATGCCGGCTTTGTAAATATGAAGGAAGGCCATCTTCATGTTTCCTATGCAAACTATCAGGATAAGATGGTCACCCAAAAAGTTTCAGGTGTGATTTTCTCTTTCACAAAAAAGGGCGAAGACACGCTTCTTAAAACCCAATCCCCCTCAGAATACTACGATAAAATGTTCATCGGCAGAATTGGAGTTAAGACTATAGGCGACACCGTCGAACCTAAAAATGGAGGCCAAAAATATCAGTGTACTCTGTACTACGGGCTGCTTGATACCCCTCTTACCTTCAGTAAAGAGATTTTGGATTATTTTAAATCCCAGCAGAATATTTTTGCCCCGCGCTTTGATAAAGTTGAAAACATTTACATCAAATTTAACGATGGAAAATGGGAAAAAACTTTCTAGACTCACATAATAGTTCAAGCACAAGACGTCATGTTTATATCGGCATGACGTTAATGCTCCTTCTTGCAGTCGCCGCCATCATCTTTGCTATAGTAAAGGACGACAGCCAAGAAAGTCACCTTTCTCACCGCATTCCCTACCATCTTCTTAAACTTGGCGATGTGTTATTGCGCAATGGAAACTCACTTGACAGTGCCGTAATCCGAAGGCTTTCACACTGCACCTACTCTCATATCGGCATCATCACTCAAATAAATAAGGGAGGAATTCAAATAACCCATGCCACCATTGACGAGAAAATGCCTGATGGCAGTTTAAAAAACGAAGTCATAACAGAGAACATCGACGATTTTTTCACCCAAAATATAGCAACTGGAGGGCTTATCCTAAGGCCCATAAAGTTTTCCCAAGAGAAAATAAATGATATTATTCGTGAAATCAAAAGCAAGGAAGGAGCTCCCTTTAACCTCGAGACCCGCGAGAAGCCGCATCTTTACTGCACAACACTTCTCTATGATGCCATGAAAAAATATGACAGAAGCTTTTCTTTAGAATGGATTAGTCTTAGTATACCCTCCTTTCATGGTGTATATCTTATGCCCTGCAGTTTTATCAAAAACCAAGATTACTTCACAGTAATCAGCAGCTTCTAAAAAAATATAATCTCAAAAGCATCGCTAACGCCTTAAAAAAATTAAAAAAAATACTTGATTTTATAAAATTAAATATGATAAAATCTTTTATCAGAAAACAGATATCTGAAATTTGTTTCACATGAGAGGAGAAAAACTGTGAAGATCTATGATTTTGAAGTCAACACCATTTCCGGCAAGAAAATTTCATTAAAAGACTACCAGGGCAAAGTAATGCTCATTGTCAACACTGCATCCAAGTGCGGTTTTACTCCACAATTTGCAGAACTAGAAGAGCTAAACAAAAAATACAAGGATAAAGGACTTTGCGTGTTAGGATTTCCCTGCAATCAGTTTGCCGAACAGGATCCTGGTAGCGCAGCAGAAATTACAGAGTTCTGCAAAATCAACTATGGTGTAACCTTTCAGATGTTCCAAAAAGGTGATGTCAGAGGAGACAATGCTCAGCCATTATTCAAATATCTAACTTCCAAGAAGGGATTCAAAGGCTTTGATTTCAATCATCCAATTGCCAGGATTCTACAGGATGCCCTAGAAAAGAATTTTCCCGAGTACTTAGAGGGTGATTCCATCAAGTGGAATTTTACCAAGTTTCTCATTGACAAAAATGGTGAAGTAGTAGAGCGTTATGAGCCAACTACCACCCCAGCGGCTATTGCAGAAGACATTGAAAAACTGTTATAAAACTTCACAAAAAAAAAGACTATTACTAAGAAAACCTCTTATCCTGAGGATGAGAGGTTAATCTTCACAGCCTTTAAACAGAATTAAAAAATTTAGCTTCAAAATTAAAGGCTGTTTTCTTCTTATGTTGAGTAGGACATCATTCAAATAGGGCTGGAGTTTAATGTTCCTTGTCTGCAAGATTGCCTAGGGAGATAATCTCACAGGACTTTTTGGCAAAACCAAAACCAATACCGATGCCATAGACCCTTTCATAACGGTCTCCGATAAATTCTTCGGCATAATTCTTTGTGATTATCTGTACGGTGGCCTC
>CACYBT010000305.1 GCA_902772715.1 uncultured Succinivibrio sp. | reverse complement strand
TGTTTGTTGCATTATTGGTACATAATTGTTTTGCTTTTGGTTACTGATTATCCTTTTTAAAGAAACTTACTTTTTTATGCGTATGGATGGACATCATCATCCCAAAACAGATCATAAGCGTAATCATCGCAGTGCCTCCGTAGGATATAAGTGGCAAGGGTACTCCTACTACCGGCAGAATTCCAGACACCATGCCTATATTCACAAAGATGTAAAACATAAAAGTGAAGGTGAAACTGCCGCACAGAATTCTTTCAAAATTATCTTTGGCATTTAATGTTATAAGAATACAGCGACTTATGATAAAGCAGTACAGTGTCATTAAGATAAGAAATCCCACCAGCCCCGTTTCCTCTGAGAGTACTGCAAAAATGAAATCGGTGTGAGGCTCAGGCAGGAAATCTAACTGGGACTGGCTTCCCTGTAGCCAGCCTTTGCCGTAAAGTCCTCCTGAACCGATGGCAATTTTTGATTGGATGATATGATATCCTGCGCCCAGCGGATCTGTTGATGGATCAAGCAGGGTGAAAATACGCTGCTTCTGATAATCATGGAGAACAAAATTCCACATCATTGGCAGCGCTCCTGCTACCACTATTGCTCCGACCGCAATCCACCACCAGGACAATCCGGCGATAAAAATACAGATTACTCCTGAAACTGCAACTAGTGCTGCGGTTCCTAAATCCGGCTGCATAAGTATGAGGATTGTCGGAATTCCTACTATGGCAAAAGCCGTCACAGTGCTAAACAGACGTGGTGGTAAGGTTGAGTGCGAGAGGAAGGTTGCCACCGTGAGGGGCATCACCACTTTAAACAGTTCTGAGGGCTGAATTCTAACTACGCCAAGATTCAGCCAGCGCTGTGCGCCTTTGGAAATGTCGCCAAACAGTTCAACCATTACCAACAGGATAATACCTATGATATAAAGATAGATTGAGAGTTTGGTATAGTATTTTGGAGGAATCTGGGCCACAAAAATCATTAGGGCAAATGCAGAGAGTGTTCTCACCACTTGCCTTATGAGCATATCAACCTCCTGACCTGAGGCTGAATAGAGCACAAAAAGACTTAGGAAAAGCGAGGCTAATAAACCTAACAGTAAAGGTACATCTGTATGATATTTATTGGATATAGGTCCTTTAATTTTGTTGGTATTGACCTGATCAAGAGTTACTTTATCATTCATCATAGGCTTATTGTAAAATTACAGATCCTCCCATTCCATAATGCATCACCTTTGGTTCTTTTTCTCCCATATAGCCGTTAGGATACAGATCGTTGAGGTATTTATCAATTATTGCGCGTGCAACCGGTGCTGCCTTTTTTGAGCCACCACCCTCGTTTTCGAGAATTACCGCCACTAAAATTCTTGGTTTGAGGAAAGGAGCATAGGCTACAAACAGAGCATTATCGCGATGTTCAACTTTGAGTTTTGAAGCATTATATTTTTCACCCTGTTTTATGGATACAACCTGTGCTGTTCCAGATTTTCCGGCAGCCTTGTATTTTGCGCCAAAAAATGCCCGTCGCCCGGTACCTTCAGGTCCGTTGACCACAAGGTACATTCCGGCACTGCAAACATTGAAGTAACTTGGATCTTTGACTTTTAGGTTGTCTGTAGGTTCTTCCTGCTGATAGGGAGTCTGTGTTCTATCTTCAGGTGAATACATGTATTTTAGCAGGTGTGGAGTCCGTGTAACGCCATGATTGGCTAAAGTTGCATGAGCCTTGGCTAACTGCATGAGAGTGGAGGTCCAGTATCCCTGTCCGATTCCGATTGGTACGGTGTCACCTAAGTGCCACTGCTGATTGAAACGGGATCGTTTCCATTCTCGCGAAGGGTTGATGCCTAGTGATTCCTCTTTGATATCAATACCGGTACTTCTGCCAAAACCAAAACGGTCAAGATAGTCGTGAATGCGATTAATGCCAGCACGAAAGGCTAAATCATAAAAAAAGGTATCAGCGGAAATTTCGATAGCACGGTAGATATCCATCCAGCCGTGACCTCCCTTACGCCAATCTCGGAACTGATGGGATGAACCTGGTAATTTAAAATAGGGGTGACCGAAAAATGAAAATTTGGTTGAAATTAAATTCTCGTTTAATCCCATGATGCATAACAGGGGTTTGACCGTAGAGGCCGGGGCATAACCACCCTGAGAGGCTCTGTTGATGAGTGGATGTCCAGGATTGTCAAGCAGCTTTTTGTATTCTCCTGCTCTTATTCCGCGAACAAACGGATTTGGATCATAGGATGGATTGGAATACATGGCCAAAATTTCACCATTTGAAGGATCAAGTGCCACCACGGCTCCCTTCATTTTGCCAAATATTTCCTGAGCATAATACTGTAGGCGGATATCTATGGTGAGGATAACGTCTTTTCCTGGAGATGGTGGATTGATATCTAAGGTTCTGACGACCTGTCCATGGGAGTTTACTTCAACTTTTGTTGATCCTGTATGTCCATGCAGATAATCCTCATAATATTTTTCAATGCCAAGTTTGCCGATTTCTGTGGAACCATCGTAGTTTTCCATTTTGCCTTCGGCTATAAGCCTATCTACATCATTTTGATTGATCCTTGAAACATAGCCTGTGGTATGGGTTGTTATGTCAGCAAAGGGATAAAATCTTTTAAGATTGGCGACTACCTGTACATTAGGATAACGATAGGAGTTCACTGCGAAGGTCGAGATCTGTTCTTCAGAAAGAAAATTGGAGAGTTCCACACCGGTAAAGCGCTTTCTGGTTTTAGATTCATACAGAAGTCTTGTAATATCCTTTTCCCTAAGGTGTAACTGAAGCAGCTCATTGAGGCGTCGAATGGTATTTTCAGTGTTTATCTGCTTGTTAGGGAAAAGTACGAGATTGTAGATAGGCGAGTTTTCAGCCAGTACTACATGGTTTCTGTCGTAAATAATACCTCTTGGCGGTACCACGGGCATGACCTTGATACTGTTCTCAAGAGAACGGGTTTTGTAATCCTGATAGGAAATAATCTGCAGATAATAAAGGTTGCAGAACAGAACCAAAATCATCAGGATAGATATGCCGATGCAGATAAAGACACGTGAACGGAATATTCTTATTTCCTGTTCTTCATTGTGACTCTGATTTTTATTATTCTGTTCATTGTATTTTGTTCTTTTATTTCTTGAACTGAATAGTAAACGCTCTTTTTTATTTCTTAAAAATGACAATTTTTACTAAATCTCTTAATACATGGTGATGCAAAGATTATTCTGGTGTTTCCCTTTTTTTTTACGCCTTTACAGGCTTATGGCTTTTGTGGTTAACCCTACAGGTTATATTCTGGGTATAAAACGCCTTAGCATCGAGTATTATGGTCTACTGGCAATGAGAAGAGACACTGCTCACCACCTTGGACTCAATTTAAAATCCGCCACCCAAACCTGGCATTGGAAAGGTACGCTATATGTTTAACATAAATATTAACTTTTTTATATTTTAATCTAATTAGCCTTAGATTTCACCCCTTCTTTTTGCTGAATATGCTTTCATGGTTGTCAAAATCACTCACGAGTTATGCCTCACTTAGGCTTAAGAGGACATTAAGTGTTCGCGCAATACCTTGATATTGGCAGCTTTATTCACGGCTTTAGGCACGGTGATAGGGGAGATTTTGATAAATACTTAGGGCTCGATACAAGGTTTCAGCGACAAATATCCGCACTAATGGGTGGGGAAGGGTCAGTCTTGAGAGTGACCATAATTCGTGAGCACGGGCGCGGACTTCATCGGTAAGACCGTTGGGACCACCGATAATGAGTACTACATCCATGCCACCTGACTGCAAATCTCCGATTTTTCTGGATAAGGATATGGAATCAAACTGTACACCACGCTCATCTAAGGCAATAATATAGGCTTTTTTGGGAAGATTTTCGAGAATGAGTCTGCCTTCTAGCATTTTTGCTTTTTCTTCATCACTGCCATGCTGACGTTTTACAGGTTCTATTTCCTTTAACTGTAAGCTCATATAGGCAGGAAAGCGTTTCTGATATTCGTAGAAGCCGTCTTTTACCCATTTGGGCATTTTCGTTCCTACTGCAAGAATGATAATTTTCATGCACTTATTGGTCCCTGCTGCATGCATTTGTACAGAGAATCAAGTTCATAGCGGGATCTGGCATCTGCATCTAGAATGTGGATCATCACACTTCCTGTGTCAACAATAACCCATTCTCCGGTTTCCATGCCACAAAGACGAACGGAGGATATGCCGTATTTATAGAGTTCATCCTCAAGGCGTTTAGCAATGGCAAGTACATGGCGGGTTGAAGTGCCGGTGCTTAGAATCATAGTATCGGCTATTGAGGAGTTTCCATTTAAAAAGATACTGCTGATCTCATGAGCCTTGGCGCCTTCAAGAACGTTCAGGCAGTAATTGGTAAGTTTTAAGTTCTTGTCTTCACTATTCACTTGTGAACCTCAATTGCATTTAATGTTTTATTCTGTATAAAGGTGGTTCTCGATTATATATTGTAGCACCATAGGGTGTACGTGGTGTCTAAGTCCTTTAAATTCATCCTTAGGCAATGGCAAATGGAGATAGGCTTTTTTTTGCCACATGGCTTTTAACTCCTCACGGATTAAGGTGGCACTTATCAAGGAGAAGCTTTTTCTGAGAATAAGACAGTAGTGCTCTTGGGTTGTGCGGATATCACAACCTTCATCCTGGACTGAGGACTTAGAATTTCTGTAATATATATGATCCCTGTCACTTTCGTAGAGCGCATGAGTCATAAGGAAGTTCTGCACGGGAGGTCTTGCCATATCTAGAGAATATCCTTCCCGGCCTACCACAGCAAGATGGGTGAAATCCGTAAGACTAAAGCCATTTTTCCATTCATCAAGAGTGACAAGTGAATCAAGGCCGATGATAAAAAAAAGTCGGTCCTTAGGATAGCATTTCTTAAAGTTTTGAACCATGACAATACTGTAATGCGGCTTTAAGGGATCATCTTCAAGATCAGAAATTTCATAATTTGGTGCTGTAAAACCCTGTAGTTTTAACATGTTACACCGATGTTCAAAGGAGGTAACGAGAGGACTTTTATGCGGAGGTGCGGCGTTTGGCACCAGAATAATTTTATTAAGTTCGAGTTTTTTTAAAAGGTATTCGCAAAGCGCAAAATGTTCGTTGTGCACAGGATTAAAACTGCCGCCAAAAATGCCGATGTTCTGCATGGGCTAAAGTCCTGTCAACTGCCTTACATTAGGCGTTAAAACCGAAAGAGCCATATTTTTAAGATGTAACACGGTATTTTGCGTATCAAAATGTGACAGACAAAGTGCAGCATTTTTTAGCTCTAAGAGTAAATATTCGAGGTAGTCATAAGGTAGATGTCGGGCGGCGGTTTTAATTGCCTCTTGATTACTTGGCAGCACGATGCCATATGCCCCAAAAAACTGTCTGCTTTTAGTCATGTTATCCAAAACACTGCAGTCCTGTTTTAAAATACGTACCATACTTAGAAGATTATCGCTATTACTGATGATGTTTGTGAGGGTGAGAATTTCATTTGAGGAACACTCAAGAGCAGAGACCAGAACATTTAAGGCTCTCTGTGTATCTGGTTTTAAAATAGCCTCGCAAAACTCATAACCGCTGAAGCGACTGTTCCTTTTTAGATAGTTTGCGCAGTCATCAAGAGACAGAACGGTCTTGCCGCTCATCTTTGATACCAGAAAAAACTGATCGAGCGTCTGCAGATTGCCTTCACAGGTTTTGCTAAGATAATCGATGACCTCATTGGACAAAGACAGTTTATAGCGAGAGGTGGCAAGATTTGCAATAAATCTCCTAAGCATATTATCGGTAGGAGTATAGATGAGCTCGATTTGCCCATCTAAATATTTTATAAAAGACAGTACCTTGGTGAATTTACTATCTAACTTGCTTGCTTTGAACTTTTCTGTGTAGGGTTCACCGGTCTTGGGAACAAGATTTTTCTTGAAACGTGGCATTTCGATGATGGTGATAACGCCGTCACGAGGATACCTTGCCAAAAGCATGAGAACTTCAATGGTGCGCTGATTGATTTTGTCAAGGTAGATTTTGATAATGCGATCACCGCCAAAGAGACCGGGATCAATTAGCTCATTTTCAAGTGCTGTAAGATTAGGTTTTGTCCCCATACCAAAATCATTATCACAAAACAGCATGAATAAAGCGTCAGGTAGGGTTTCACGGGCCTCATTGAGCAGAACATTTGCCCTGTCACCCCGCAAGAAGATATCATCACTGGCTAGGATATATATACCATGACGCTGCATATTTTACCTCAAAAAGAGCATCGCTAGTTGCTAGGCTGTTTCATAAAGCCTTCTGCTGAGACTTCCTCAGGAGGCTCATTGACCATTCTGATTTTAACTTTTGGTAGCTGATAGGTTTTGTGAGAATTTAAAATATCAATACCATTGTTTAATTCAGACAGTTCAACACTTTTGGCCTGATCCTTTTCTTTCTCATCTTTGGCCATAAGCGCGTCAATAAGACTCATGGTTGGAGAATTGTCGATTAGCACATCCTCGTTATTTTCATCCTTTGCCAAAAGCAGATGTGCAGGTGAGGTATAGGGAGCATTCGGATCGGTCTGTTTTCCGAGGTAAGAGATACGACGTATAGTCTGATCTGAAAGTTCTTCTAAGGCCTCATCATACATTATGGCACGTTCATTGGTGGAGGCCAGAGTGTTATCTCCCTTATCCAAAGTATAACGGGTAATTCCGCAGCGGATGAGGATCGGTTTATCACGATTAGGAATGGTAAGTTTAACCGACGAGGTAATAATCTCATTGTATTCCTTGGTGGCACCGAAGGCATTAACCGAAACGATCGGGAGGACTACACCAGGAGAGGTAATCGTAAGAGATGGTAAATTTTTGTTGAACTCTGGTTGGCGGTTGGTAACACTTTGGGCGTGGACTTTTATTCCACGATTTTCAAGTTTATGGACAATTATTTTGTAGAACTTGGTGTGATAGGAACCGCTGACATTGATTTCCTTGATGGTAGAGCCTAATTCTCCACGGTTAGGCATATGGAAACCGCAGGCCGTAAGTGTCATAAGCAACAGCGAGATAAGCAAAACTCTTACCTTGAAAAGTTTTTTTAGCAAAACCATTGTAAAGTTTACTCCTAAAGACAAAACGTACTGAAACTCAGAAGAGTATCAGTAACGCTGGTCATTAAACTGCCACAATATTAACGAGGCGGCCTTTGACGTAGATAGTTTTCTTGATCGTTTTTCCTTCGGTAAATTTTTGAGCCTCTTCAGTGGCTTTAGCCATAGCGATGACTTGCTCTTCCTCAAGATTAGGATCAATATTCAGTCTAGTACGTACCTTGCCATTTACCTGTACCACGACGGTTATTTCTTCGGTTTTTAATGCTTCCTTGTCGGTCTGTGGCCATGAGGCGTTGTCAATACAGCAGTCATTTCCAAGCATTTCCCACAGTTTAAAGCAGATGTGAGGAACGATTGGGTACAGCATGAGAATAACATTGTTGTAAACCTCGTAGCGCACAGCCATGGAGACATCATCAGTTTTAGTGCATTTTGAAGCAAGATTGAGAAGCTCCATAATGGCAGCAATAGCGGTATTGAAGGTCTGGCGTCGGCCAATATCATCAGTTACCTTGTCAATGGTTACATGCAGCTCATGACGCAGTTTTTTAAGTTCTGGCGTAAGCAGGCTCTTGTCTAAAGGTTTATTGACGCCATCTGCAACTAAATCCTGTACTTGAGACCATAGCTTGCGCAGGAAACGCTGAGAGCCTTCAACTCCGGATTGACGCCACTCAAGAGTGAGTTCGGCAGGTGAGGCAAAGAGCATGAACAGTCTCACCGTATCGGCGCCATACATATTGACCATATATTCAGGATCAATGCCATTGGCCTTGGATTTTGACATTTTGATCATACCTTCGTGGTGCAGGTGATGTCCTTCCTTATCCATGGCATCGATGATATTGCCATTGGCGTCACGATTTGGAATAGCCTCAAGAGGACTTACCCAGACTTTGGTGCCTTTTTCATCAAGATAATAATAAGCATCGGCCAGCACCATGCCCTGACACAACAGACGCTTGAATGGTTCATCGTAATTAACCATACCGGCATCGCGCAACAGTTTGAAGAAGAAACGTGAATACAGAAGGTGCAGGACGGCGTGTTCGATGCCACCTACATACTGATCCACAGGAAGCCAGTAATTGGCTGCATCCTTGTCGAACATATTCTTCTCGTCACGTGGTGAGCAGTAGCGGGCAAAATACCATGAGGATTCCATAAAGGTATCAAAGGTATCAGTTTCACGTGTGGCATTTCTGCCTTCGTAAGTGGTTTTGGACCATTTTTCATCAGATTTCAATGGCGAGACCACACCATTGATAGTGACATCATATGGCAATTCTACTGGGAGGTTCTCCTCTTTTTCGGGTACTACTTCTTTGGTGTCATCAAGTGTCAGCATTGGAATTGGAGCACCCCAGTAACGTTGACGGGAAATGCCCCAGTCACGCAGACGGTAATTGATTTTGCGTTCGGCACAGCCTAGAGCTTCTAATTTATCGGCAATAGCCTTGAAGGCTTCCTCAAAGTTCATACCGTCAAATTCTCCAGAATGACAGGCGATTCCATGATCGGTAAAGGCCTGCTGTGAGAGATCGGGATCGTCAGAGTCTTTTGAAGCCTTAATGACAGGGATAATGTCAAGACCGTATTTCTTTGCAAATTCGTAATCTCTCTGGTCGTGGCCAGGTACTGACATCACAGCGCCGGTACCGTAATCCATAATAACAAAGTTGGCAACATAGATTGGTACCTTGCGGCCATTGATTGGATGAATAGCATAAAGACCTGTAGCCATGCCTTTCTTTTCCATGGTGGCCAGATTGGCTTCTGCAAACTTCTGAGTGCGGCATTCCTGGCAGAAGGCTTCCAATTCCTTGTTGGTTTCACAGCATTTTTTGACAAGAGGATGATTTGCGGAAATGGAAATGTAAGTGATGCCCATAAAGGTGTCAGGACGTGTGGTATAGACAGTAAAAGTGTCCTCACTACCATCCACCTTGAAGGTAATATTGAGACCCTCTGAACGACCAATCCAGTTTTTCTGCATGATGCGTACACGTTCTGGCCAGCCTTCCAACTTGTCGAGATCTTCAAGAAGTTCTTCTGCGTAGTTAGTAATTTTAAGATACCACTGAGGAATTTCCTTTAATTCCACCTTGGAGCCACAGCGCCAGCAACAGCCATCTTCAACCTGCTCGTTGGCGAGCACAGTATTATCTACTGGGCACCAGTTAACTGTGGAAACTTTTTTGTAGGCTAGGCCTTTTTTATAAAGTTCAGTAAAGAATTTCTGCTCCCATTTGTAATATTCGGGACGACAGGTGGCAATTTCTCGATCCCAGTCGTAGGATAAGCCAAGGCTCTTTAACTGTCCTTTCATGTATTTGATGTTTTCGTAGGTCCAGTCTCCAGGCTGTTTTTTATTTTTGATGGCGGCATTTTCGGCTGGTAAACCAAAGGCATCCCAACCGATAGGACAAAGCACGTTTTTGCCTAAAAGCCGGTTGAAACGGGCAATCACATCTCCAAGAGCATAATTACGCACGTGACCTAGGTGCAGTCTTCCTGAAGGATAAGGGAACATCACAAGACAGTAGTATTTTTCTTTGCTTTTATCTTCTGAGACTTTAAAAGTCTGGTGTTCTTCCCAGTATTTCTGAACTTCAGGTTCAATCTCCTGAGGGTTATAGGCTACCTTGTTGAAAGCCATATCTTGCTCCGTTTTGTTACATTTAATGTAGGGTTCTAAGAATGACGGTAAATCTACCGTTTCCTTTCTAAATTTTAAATTACTTATTTTGACATATTTGCACCTTTTTGCGTAGCTAATTCAAAATATTTTAACAAGTATGGCTACCTTTCACAGCTGTTTTACCCAATTTAAACATGCTTTTAAAAGTCTTAAATTTTTAACATCATTCTTTAAATAATCATTGCAGACACTTGTGCTAGAATACTTTTGATAAGATTTGCATAGGAGCCAGGTTATGCCAAAGGATTTATTATTTCTTACGGGCAGTGAGAATTTTTCCGAGATTATTGAAGAAGGTGCCTATTATGTCGATAAGACCTCCTATTTAAAAGAGCTGTTTTTAACACGAACAGTTAAAAATCC
>CACYBT010000304.1 GCA_902772715.1 uncultured Succinivibrio sp. | reverse complement strand
CAGATCTTTCCTCTCTATAGATTATTAAAAGCAGAGTCTTCCCCGCACCTCAGTTTTAGAGTGAGCAGAGTCTTTTGCAGCAAGAAATCGCCGCAGGCATATCTTTTCATTCAGGTCTTAACGGCATTTAGACCCTAATTTTTATCAAAGTACTGTATCTAGTTGGGCTTAACTTGATTGTAAAGGATGGATATAATGATAAGGATTTTTAGTTTTTTGGAGCCGAGGCTTATGTTTTGACCGACTAGCCTCGACCCCCATCAACCGTGTAGTTGACATGCGGATTTTAACACATCTTCTTAAATTTAAAAGGGAAATTTCCCTTTTAAATTTTAAAGATTGGGGTAATTGCCAAAGTGATTTAAACACAGTGCCAAGAGAACTAGGTGGTATGGAGTTTTGGCCTTATCTTTAAGGTCAAAATAAAATAGCAAGTGTTGAGAAGGGACAAACTTTAGTAACTTTTTAAGGACAAAATAGGAAATCAGTAACACCACTTCAGAATCCTTAAACATGTTAAAGATAAAGAAAGCTTTAATAATTCGTTTAGAAATTAAAGAGTAAATGTTAGAAATATGATAACACGTTCAAAATACTATACATTTATGGCCAGCATTTGGGGCTATATAGCGGCTATGAACATTTCATAATTTCAAGATGCACAATAGAATCGCTAATGTTTCTTTATAAGGTTGCTAAAATATTCTCTTTTACCCGATAGTACTTCGTCATAAAAATTTTGTTTCCAGTTAATATAGTCTATTGAGTCCTGCACTTCTTTTAGCTGTTCAAACAATTTTTTCTGTTTCACCTCAAGCATGATTTTTCTCTGAGGAATTGTTGATGATCCCTCAAGACAAAGTTCAAGATATTTTTTCATTTCACCAAGGCTCATACCGCATTTTTTGAGACATACAAGACTTTTAATCCATTCTACGTCATGATTGTCAAAAATACGGTAATTGTTTTTATCTCTCAGAACATTCGGAACAAGTCCCTGATTACAGTAGAATTTGAGAGTTTCATATTGCATATTGGTCAGCTTACAGACTTCATTCATTGTGAACATATTCCTATACCTATCGTTTTACAAACTAATCAAAAAAAATTCTAACTATGTGTATTTAATTATAAAAAAGATCTTGCTCGGTAGCAACTACCGAGTTTTATAATTTATATAACCTAAATAAAGTGAGGTTAGAAAAGTGAAGACAAGATATATAGGTAATTTCTTAAAAGTATCATCCTTAGGTCTCGGATGTATGGGAATGACTCATGCTTACGGAGCTCCTATAAGTTCAGGCCAGATAAGAAATCTTATAAGTAAGGCTATTGATCTTGGTTATACATTTTTTGATACAGCTGAAATTTACGGCACCGCTTCAAATCCTCATCTCAATGAAGAGGAGCTAGGCCATGCGTTGGCTCCATATCGCGATCGCATTGTTATTGGTACAAAATTCGGAATTCATTTTGATATGAATTCATCTTTGGTTAATAAACCACTTATTCCTGATGCAAGAAAAGACACGATCCTCAAGTCAATTGACGCTTCTCTCAAAAGACTTAGAACAGATCATATTGACATCTATTATCAGCACCGTCAGGACCCTCATATCCCAGTGGAGGAAGTTGCCATGGTTATGGAAGCTCTCATTAAGGATGGAAAGATTCTTTCCTGGGGATTATCAGAGGTTGATGCTGAGACTATAAGAAGAGCTCACGCTGTTTGCCCTGTCAGTGCAGTTCAAAATCGTTATTCGATGATGGCCCGCCACTACGAGTCAGTATTCAGCACTCTAGAAGAACTTAATATCGCACTTGTAGCATTCTCTCCAATGGCCAATGGCGTTTTATCAGGTGCTTATAACGCTAATTCCCAATTTGACAAAAATACAGATTACAGAAGCTCTATGCCACAGTTTACAGAAGAGTCCATGAAAGCCAATAGAACTCTCTTTTCTCTCCTTAATGATTTTGCAAATAGGAAGAATGCAACTATGGGACAAATTTCACTTGCATGGATGCTCTGCAAAAAGCCTTGGATAATTCCTATACCAGGAACAACTAAGGTAGAGAGATTAAAGGAGAATGCAAAGGCTGATGAAATATGTTTAAGTAATGCCGAAGTTTCAGCGATTGATAAAGCTCTCTCAGAGATGAAAATGTCAGCTGTTTTCGGTGGTTCAAAGATTAAATCTTAATTTGTAGTTAACTATTTTATTATGGAGAAAATTATGCACTTAAATCAACTTAAGCTTATTGCTGCTGCAATTGTTATTGCAACTTCAAGTATGGCTGTTTCATATGCAGCACCT
>CACYBT010000303.1 GCA_902772715.1 uncultured Succinivibrio sp. | reverse complement strand
GAGATGAATCATAGTACTAAAGCATAATTGATGCCGGACAAATGTAATTTTTAACAAGTAACAATGAGCTTACTTTCAGGTTAAAAATCTGTGTTCTGATTATTGATATATTTCTACATAGTCTAATGAGACGGTCCTTGAAGAAAGAACCGTAGTACTGCATCTTCAACATAGATAAGGAAATCATGACTATCGATCTTAAGATCATGGGTATGAAAAAAATATAAGTTTTCAAAAACTAAAAATAATAGTCCTAAAGACATATCTGTTTTGCAGGATCTACCTTTGAGGCTTTGACTGCCGGAAAGATGGTAGCCAGAAGACTCAAGATAAGAGCGCATCCTACAATAAAGATAAGATCTACAGGATCTATTTTAGAGGGGATAAAACTAATAAAATACACTTCCTCGTTTAAAAGATTAAACCCAAACCAGTCCTTGAAGTGCAAAGTGACATATGGGGTTATGGCCGAGATAAGGACACCCAAGGTGACACCTAAGATACTGCCTTTGAGAGACAGCAACACTCCCATCAGGCTAAAAGTATAGATGATCTGTCTGCGAGGCATGCCCAGTGTTTTTAAGATGGCGATTTCTGTCGCCTTTTCGCTCACCACCATAAATAGTGTGGAGATAATGTTAAAGCAGGCTACAGCCATAACCAGAATCATAGCAAGATACATGATAGATCTTATCATGTTGATATCGCGGTAGAGTTTCCCCTGAGTATCTACCCAGGAGCGGGCATCACAAAAAAGTTCGTCAGTATAGCGCAGACGTGAAATAATGTCAGGAGCCATGAGCATATTATTTACCCCAAGATGCAACGTATTGGGACCATCAAGTTTGGTTATGTTCATGGCAGTGTCAATGTTGATAAAAGCAAAGTTTCCATCAAGATTGCCTCCGGTTTTGAAAAAACCTGCAATCTCAAACGTGTGGTTTACAAGATTGCCGAATCCGCTGTTATTGATGTTGCTGTCAATGCTTTGAAATGCTATGGTGTCACCTTTTTTAAGGTTAAGTTTACGCCTTATTCCGTCACCTAGAATAATTTTATCCGTATTCTTGCTATTGATGACCTCAAGACTCACATCCATAAATCTGTCAAGAGAAACCACCTTTTTTTCCAAAGGAGGATCAATACCGAAAATTACAGCAGGGGCGTAACTGGTTTCATGATTAAAAGCTCCGTTGATGGTTACCACAGGAGCGATGGCCGTAATCTCTTCAAGAGATTCTATTTTGGAGTAAATGTTTTTCAGATCTGTAAAGCCTTTTGGCGTGGTCGCATGCACTTCACCGGCTGGAATTAGGGAGAGGACGCGATTGTTCAGTTCATATTCAAAACCGTTCATGGCGGACAATCCTACAATGAGCGCACATACTCCCACAAGAATTCCGGCTGTTGAAGCCATGGAGATAAACCTTGAGAGGGGGCCATTGCGTTTTGAATTTAAAAAACGTTTTGCCAGTTTGAAATTGAGACTAATCACTTTTGATAACTCCATCGTGCATGGTATAGATCCGGTCGCATCTTGAGGCTAACTGTTCATCGTGAGTTACCATTACTACTGCTGTTTTTTCTTCTTTCACAAGAGTGGTAAAGAGTGTGAAAATTTCATTGGCATTATGCGCGTCAAGATTTCCGGTAGGTTCATCGGCCAAAATGAGTTTAGGCTTGTTGACTAGAGCTCGTGCAATTGCAACCCGCTGTCTTTCACCTCCGGAAAGTTCGGAGGGTTTGTTATTTAATCTATGTCCAAGTCCTACCTTTACGAGGTACTCTTTACCGCGTCGAGCGACCTCAGCCTCCGGAAGTCTATTGATGAGAAGCGGCATCATGACGTTTTCAAGGGCGGTAAAATCTCCCAAAAGATGGTGAAACTGATAGACAAAGCCGAGTTTCTGGTTGCGAAACCTTGCCTTGTCATCTTCACTTGAATAACTGAGACTTTTATTCTCAAAGTGAATGATACCGGTAGTAGGGGTATCCAGAGTTCCCAGTATATGTAGGAGGGTACTCTTGCCTGAACCTGATTTTCCTACGATGGCAGTTACCTCTTCACTGTAAATATTGAGGTTAACATTTTTAAGAACCTCGGTTTCATGATTTCCTTCCCGGTAGGTTTTTGAAATATTAGTCGCAGATAATAGGATTGTATGCATAATTAACCTCGATTGAGATTTGAAACCGGATCTGTGGTTGAGGCCTTAAGGGCAGGATAGCAGGTAGAGACAAGTGTCATAGTCAGTGATGCTATGGCAATTATTACTACGTTTGAGATTTTAAAATCATATGGCATATCACCGAGCATTGCTTCAGTAGCAAGGTGCGGCAGAAGCAGCATGCCCAGAAGTGTACCGAGAGCTGTGCCGATAATACCGATGATAAGGCCATTTATGATAAAAATCTTTAGCACATCCTTATTCATAAGTCCGAGAGTCTTTAAAATAGCGATATCAGTAAGTCTAGAACTTACTGTCATGGACAGTGAGGATAGAATATTGAAGGCCGCCACTACTACAATCAAAAAAAGCATGATGTTCATGGTTAATTTTTCCATGGAGACGGCTTTAAAAAATTCTCCCTCACGTACTCTCCAGTCTGTCGCGCTAAATCCGGAACTCTTAATTTCTTGTGCGACTTCTGTTATGTTAAACGGATCATCAAGCCATAATCTCATATGACTTGGAGTTTTATCCATTCTAAAAAAACGTCTGACATCCTCGTAATGTCCTATGACATTTTCTATGCTGTTTGCTCCTGCAGAACTAAAGTAGGAATAAATAGAAAAATTTCTTTGTGTAGGCGTAAGTCCCATTGGTGTATAGCGGGCGTTGATGGTACTAACAAGTTTGACCTTCGAGCCAAGTGGCAGACTGTTTCTTAAAAGAACGCGCGCATCGGCTATGAGCGAAAAATTATCTTTTTGGGGGAAAGTAATAAAACCAAGATCTTCTTGGCTGTAACCATGCTTGAAAATGATCTCCTCAACAGCAATACCCTGTAGATTTATAAGTTCAAGATTGCTTGCTAACAGGAGAGTTTGTGATTCTACAAATGGACCTACGGCAATGACGTGGTCAAACTTCAGGAGTTTTTCTTTATCTTCTGAAGTTGCCTGCACCACCACATGTGGTGTATCGAGAAGCACAGATTTTTTTAACTGATTTTCTAATCCCTGCATGATTGAAGAGTCAATTATGAGTGCGGCCACACCAAGGATAATACCTATTGTTGATAGGATTGAAACGAAGAAGGCAAAGCGGTGAGTCCGACTGCTGTATAGGTATTTGAGGGCAATGGCCGTATTGAGTGGGTAAAAAAGTTTCACAAATAATCTCTAATTGATGCGAGGCTTGACTCTCTGGGCCTAAAGGAGCAGGCCATTTTATGAGAGTCTTTTAATCTTTAAAACACGTAATATTATAACTTTATTAGGGGTAATCGTGCAAAGATAAGCAAAAAACATCTTGAATTTAAGTCAATACAGTCATGTCTGCATATACATAAGGGATAAAGTTTCGGTTCTGCCTATAAGTGCTGTGAGTCCTCTTAAAAACTATTTAACATTAAGCATAACCCTTATAAAAAAAACTTAATTTTGAGGACTCTTTGTCGATCGCCTTGCAAATTACAAAAAAAGTTGTGAACAGTAACTATGCATATTTTAGAAGTCGTAAGATTAATTTCAAATACGACCTTAAAAATGAGATAATAGAGAGATTGAATGTTTTTTTTGAGCATGTTGTCTCTGTTAGCCCCAACACTTATGGGTAAATTTTGAAATGGATAAATTAGAAGAAGCCAAAATAAATGGCGTGGCTGCCGCGAAGAAGGCCAATAGTCTTAATGAATTAAATGATATCAAAGTCAGTCTTCTAGGAAAAAAGGGTGCCTTTACTGCTTTTATGCGTGAATTAGGCTCTCTAAGTGCTGAGGAACGCCCTGTAAGAGGTGCCGCTATCAATGAAGCCAGACAGACTGTGATAGATGCTTTAGAAGAGCGCCGTCTTTCTCTTGAGAAGGAGGCTCTTTCTGCAAAACTTGCAAGTGAGACTGTGGATATAACCTTAAATGGTCGTAATGTCAGTCTTGGCAACGAACATCCTATCAGCAGAACTATTGAAAGAATTAAAGAGATTTTTGGATCAATGGGATTTGAAGTGGTAGGAGGTCCTGAAATTGAGGATGATTATCATAATTTTGATGCTTTGAATTTACCTCCTAATCATCCTGCCCGTTCTACACAGGATACGTTTGCGGTTGAGAATGGTCTTCTCTTGAGATCTCAGACTTCATCTGTACAGATCCGTACCATGGAAGTACAGAAACCGCCAATTCGCATGATCGCACCAGGACGTGTGTATCGTAATGATTATGATATGACTCATACCCCAATGTTCCATCAGGTAGAGGGACTGCTCGTTGAAGAGCATACATCGTTTGCGGAACTAAAAGGGGTACTGCACGACTTTTTGCTAAAATTTTTTGAAGAAGAGCTGGAAGTACGCTTTAGACCTTCCTTTTTCCCATTCACCGAGCCGTCTGCCGAAGTTGACCTGCGTCGAAAGGGGGGCAAATGGTTAGAGGTTTTAGGCTGCGGTATGGTTCATCCTAATGTGCTTAGAAATGTTGGCATTGATACTGATAAATATATTGGCTATGCCTTTGGTATGGGCGTTGAACGTTTAACGATGCTTCGTTATGGGGTCAATGATTTAAGAGCATTCTTTGAGAATGATCTGCGCTTTTTAAAACAGTTTGCTTAAAAAAATTTGGGATTAGAAAATGATTTTCAATAAATTATGGCTTGATGAACTGGTTCCTAATACTCTTGATGTGCAGACCCTCTCTGACATGATTACCATGGCGGGATTGGAGGTTGATTCTGTAAGTGATGTAGCCGACAGTTTTGAGAAAGTTGTTGTAGGCTATGTAATTGACTGTGTTCCGCATCCTGATTCTGATCATATGCATGTTACCCATGTGGATGTTGGACAGGGAGAGCCTCTGCAGATAGTCTGCGGAGCCCCTAACTGCAGAGCCAATCTTAAGGTCTGTGTCTCCTTAATAGGTGCTCATGTTAATGGAATTACCATTAAAAAGGCCAAACTTCGTGGGGTAGAATCCAATGGTATGCTCTGCTCTTTAAAAGAACTGGGAATGGCTGAGGAATCATCAGGTATTATTGAGCTTCCTGAGGACGCACCTATAGGTGTAGATATTCGAGATTATCTTAAGTTAAATGACAAGAAAATCGACGTTGATCTGACTACCAATCGTGCCGATTGCCTTGGAATCTGCGGCATTGCCCGTGAGGTGGCTGTTCTTTTAGGCAGGAAATTTGAGATGCCGAAGGTTTTACCGGTAGCTCCGCAGAGTGAGGAGATTTTTCCTGTTGAAATTGTGGATAAGGAAATGTGTCCACGCTATCTTGATCGCGTGATTCGTGGTGTGAACCAGAAGGCAAAATCCCCTTTATGGATGGTAGAACGTCTTCGCCGTTGCGGTATTCGTGCGGTTTCTCCAGTTGTGGACGTTACTAACTACGTTATGCTCGAGTACAGCCAGCCTCTGCATTCTTTTGATTTAAACAAGCTACACGGACGTATTGTAGTACGCAAGGCCAAAAATGACGAGAAACTAACAGTGCTTTCAGGTGAAGAACTTACCTTAAAGGACAATACCTTATTGATTACTGATGATAATGGACCTGTAGCCTTAGCCGGTATTTTTGGTGGCTTGAACTCCGGAATTGATGAAAATACCCAGGATGTGCTTTTGGAGTCTGCCTTCTTTACGCCAGATGCCATCAAGGGACGGGCCCGTCAGTATGGTCTTGATACTGATGCCTCGCATCGTTTTGAGCGCGGAGTTGATGCTACTTCGCAGCGTCGTGCCATGGAGCGTGCCACAAGGTTGCTCATTGAAATAGCCGGAGGTACGCCAGGCCCTATCAATGAAGTGGCCTTTGAAGAGTGCATTCCTGCTCACAAGCCAATTTTATTGCGGTTATCCAAACTGCAGCGAGTTTTAGGTGAGGATATTCCTGAAAGCACTGTTTTGAGTATTTTAGAGAATCTTGAGCTAAATCCTAAAAAAACGGATGAAGGTATAGTCTGTGTAAGTCCTGCCTTTAGGTTCGATTTGGCTATTGAAGAAGATCTGATTGAGGAAGTTGCCCGTATTTACGGTTACAACAAGATCCCTAACCGCAGATCGGTTAGTGAACTGTATATGGTTCATGATAAAGAGGAAGTGGTTACAGACAGAGAAATAAAGAATTCTCTTATAGCCTTAGGATACAATGAGGCAATCACTTATTCATTTACTGATCCTCAGGTATTAAAAGATTTTTCTTCTGTAAAGCCATTATTGCTGACCACTCCGATTTCTCCTGAAATGTCAGCAATGCGTACCACCCTGCTTGCAGGTCTTGCTTTGGTAGCCAAATATAACGTTAATCGTCAGCAGAGTAGAGTCAAGCTCTTTGAACAGGGCTTGCGCTACATCACTGATGAAAATGCCGAAAACGGAGTCCGTCAGGAAGCCATGGTGGCAGGTATTTTTGTTGGTGACGTTCAAAATGAATCCTGGTGCCAGAAGAGTCGTTCCGTAGATTTCTTTGATATTAAAGGGGATGTGCAGAATTTACTTTCTTTGAGTGTTAAGGCTCACGATTTTTCTTTCAAAAGATCGGAAGAGGAGTTTTTACATCCTGGGCAGGGGGCAGATATTTTTGCCGATGGCAGAAAAGTTGGTTTTGTAGGAATGCTGCATCCGCTTACACAAAAACATCTTGGTTTTAAACAGAATGTTGCTGTTTTTGAAATTGAACAGGAGATCCTGGCTAAGAAGAGTTTGCCATTATACCAGCCAATTTCTAAGTTTCCGTCGGTGAGACGTGATTTTGCCTTTGTCATTAGCAAAGATATTGCCGTAAGTGATTTATGCGCTTATATTGCAAAGGTTGGCGGTGAACTGGTGCAAAACGTCAATGTCTTTGATGTTTTTGAAGATGCAAGCCTTGGGGATTGTCACTCAGTGGCTTTAAGTGTAACTGCTCAAACCATCGAGCATACTTTAGAGGATAGCGAGGTTGAAACCATGGTTAACAGTATCGTATCCTCGGTTAATGAAAAATTTGGGGCTACGCTAAGATCCTAGAACAAAGAGGTATTTATGCAGGATAATAATATGAGTTCCATAGAGACACAGCTCTCTTCTCTTGAAAAAATTACGGAAGAATTGGAAAGTGGCAAACTGCCCATTGATGAAGCCATAAATCTGTACACAAAGGGGATGGAATTGGCTTTATCCTGCAAGAAAAATCTAGATAATCTAGGACAGCGTATCCAGTTGGCCAAAAAAAATGCCCATGAGGCTATCGAACTTGAAAATGTCGAATTTAAGGATGAGGAATAGGGTAGGTCAGTAATGCAGAATTTAGATGCATATGCAAAAGAAGTCCGCACGCGTATTAATGATTTTATGGCACAGTATCTGTCATCTTTGGACAATGATGCGGTAAAACTTAAAGAAGCCATGAATTATGGACTGCTTTTAGGCGGTAAAAGAGCGCGGCCCCTTCTGGTATATGCTACTGGTGAGGCTTTGGGACAGAAGCGGGAAGTTTTAGACTATGTCGCTGCCGCTGTAGAATGCATTCATGCTTATTCTCTTATTCACGATGATATGCCGGAAATGGATAACGATGTCTTGCGTCGTGGTCAGCAGACGGTGCATGTTAAATTCGGACAGACCATGGCTCTTTTGGCTGGCGATGCCTTACAGACTCTGGCTTTTGAGTTCGTAAGTGATAAACGCTCGAGTTTATCGGATAGTGCCATAAGCCGTCTTACTGCCATTTTAGCAAAATGTTCAGGTTATGCCGGAATGTGCGGGGGACAGGCCCTCGACCTGCTGGCCGAAGGCCAGCAAATTTCCTATGAGGAACTGCGTCTGTTACACTCCAAAAAAACAGGAGCCCTGATTCGTGCCGCTGTAATGATGGGAGCACAGAGTGTAGATGGAGTAGACGATAAGGTTCTTGAGGCGCTCGATAGCTATGCCACTTCTACCGGCCTTGCCTTTCAGGTTTGGGATGATATCCTAGATGTGATTGGTGATGCCAAAGTCATGGGAAAGACTCAGGGGGCTGATGAATCTTTGGACAAAAGTACCTATCCTGCCCTAATGGGACTTGAGGAGGCTAAGATTTTTGCCAAAGACTGTGCGCAAAATGCCATTGATTTTCTAAAGAATGTTCCGTTTGACACCTCTATTCTTACAGAATTTGCACTGTTTACTGTGGATCGGGATCATTGATAATTGACTAAAGTTGTAACTCCCCTGCTAGATGGTATTCATTCCACTAGTGATTTAAGAAAGCTGCCTATTAACGATCTCAAGCAGGTCTGCGCTGAGATAAGGTCTTACATTATCGATACAGTAAGTAAGACGGCGGGACATCTTGCTTCAGGACTTGCCGTGGTAGAATTGACTACCGCTCTGCACTATGTATACGATACTCCTAAGGACACGATCATCTTTGATGTCGGTCATCAGTCCTATCCGCATAAGATTTTAACAGGTCACAAGGATGCTCTGGGTACAATACGTCAGCGTCATGGTCTGCATGCCTTTATCTGGAGAGGAGAAACACTTTACGATCTTATCTCTACAGGTCATGCCTCTACCTCCATAGGTTCTGCACTCGGTCTTGCCATTGCCAGAAAAAAACTGGGTAATCCGTCAAAAGTTATTGCTGTGATAGGGGATGGGGCGCTGTCTGGTGGTGCTGCCTATGAGGCCATGAACAGTGCCGGCTCGATGGAAGGACTTGATCTTACAGTTATTTTAAATGATAACGAAATGAGCATATCCGAGAATGTGGGTTCTGTTTCCAAATATCTGGCTTCAATTCTCGCCAGTCCCTATTATGTGAATTTTGTGGAAGGCGGTAAGAAGCTGTTAACGAAACTGGATTTACCTTCTATCAAACAGTTAGCACAAAAAGCCGAGGAACACGTCAAAGGCATGATCATGCCAGGTACCTTTTTTGAGGAGTTAGGATTCAACTACATTGGTCCTGTGGATGGACATGATATTGAAGGTCTTGTTTCACTGTTGCAGAATGTAAAGAAAATGAATGGTCTGCAGCTGGTTCACGTAGTGACTAAAAAAGGTAAAGGCTACCGTCCTGCAGAAATTGATCCTACTAAATATCATGGTGTTCCCTCTTTTGATCCGGAAATAGGTATTGAAAGTAAAGTAAGTGCTGATCATGTTACTTATTCTGAGAATCTTGGCAGGTGGCTTTTAAACCGGGCGGCTGTCGATCCGAACGTGGTGGCTATCACTCCTGCCATGCCCGTTGGTTCTGGGATGGATAAATTTGCCAAAGTTTATCCTGACAGGTTTTTTGATGTGGGAATTGCTGAACAGCATTCTATGGTAATGGCCTCAGGTATGGCTGCAGGAGGTCTGCATCCGGTGGTAGGCATCTATTCGACTTTTTTGCAGCGAGCCTATGATGGACTTATTCATGATGTCGCCATTCAGAATCTGCCCATTCTTGTTGCCGTAGATAGAGGCGGTATTGTGGGGCCTGACGGCCCTACTCACCAGGGAATTTTTGATATTGCTTTTATGCGCTGCATTCCTAATCTTGTGATTATGACCCCATCTAATCTTAAAGAGCAGTATCTTATGCTAAATACGGGGTATCTGTGTAATAAACCCTGTGTGATAAGATATGAAAGGGGCGCAGATGATACAGATATCTCTGATATAAGTGACAAGGATACCTTACCGCTTGGAAAGTCTAATGTGCTGCACTGTGGCCGGAAAATCGCGCTATGCTGTTTTGGTTCAGTAGTTCATACTCTGATGCCGTTGGCAAAAAAATATGATTTAACACTGGTGGATATGCGTTTTATTAAACCATTGGATGAAGAGCGGATTAGAAAACTAGCTCAGGAACACGAGTTCCTCATCAGTATTGAGGAAGGAGTGATTCAAGGCGGTATTGGAGAAGAAATCCTGAGAATTGCCCATGAAGTCAGTAATCAAGTTACAGTTAGACTTTTGGGTATTAAGGATGAGTTTGTTCCCGAGGGCAGTCGTACTGAGCTTCTCGCAGAGCAAGGTTTGGATGCCACTTCAATTGAAAAATATATTGTTAGAATTTTGGAAGGAAGTTATGCCATCGTTTGATATTGTCTCGAAATTAAAAAAAGATGAAGTGCAGAATGCGGTCGATAACGCTAACCGTGAACTCTCGACGCGCTATGATTTTAGAGGAGTTGAGGCTTCCTATAGTTTTGATAAAACCAAAAATGAAGTAAAGGTCGAGGCTCAAGAAGAGTTTCAGGTGCAGCAGATGAATGAAATTCTGCGCATGAAACTGGTTAAGCGTAATATAGAGGCAACTGCGGCAACATTCTCTGAGATAACAAGGTCAGGAAAAAAATCTATTGAGACCGTATCCTTCAAGGAAGGTATTGATAAGGAGTTAGGCAAGAAGATTATCAAGATCATCAAAGATGCTAAACTTAAGGTCGACCCTAAGATCAATGATGATATTGTGAGGGTTACCGGAAAGAAAAAGGATGACCTGCAGGCTGTCATTGCTCTTATCAAAAACAGTAAGATTGAGCAGCCACTGCAGTATGAAAATTTCCGTGATTAAGCAAGATAGTTCATCATGATACTGTCAGAGAAAAATAAGCACCTTCTAAATCAGATTTTTTCCAAGAAAATGGGGGTGTGCCTGTGTCTTGGTTTTGCCTCAGGTATGCCTCTTTTTGTAGTATTGACGCTTATCAGTGCCTATCTTCGCAAGGAGGGAGTCAATCTTAAGGAAATAGGGCTTTTCTCTTTGGCTTCTTTCCCTTATACGTGGAAATTCTTGTGGGCGCCGCTTCTTGATCGCTACAATCTTTTCAATTTCGGTCGAAGACGCGGTTGGATAATACTCTCGCAGGTGTGTGTGTTCGTTTCGATAGCCGTTATAGGTTTTTTTGATGCCCAAAAAAGCACCATGCTTATTGCGTTAATAACTCTGGTTCTTTCCTTTAGTTCGGCTACACAGGATATTGTCATAGATGCATATCGACGTGAAATTCTCCTTGATAACGAACTGGGACTTGGCAGTTCTCTGTTTGTGGCCGCCAGTCGGGCCTCTTCTTTGATTCCCGCCGGTTTATCCCTTATTCTTGCTGATTTTATCTCATGGAATATGGTATTTATCATTACCGCATCCTTTATGCTGCCGTGCCTTATCCTATCTTTTTTTCTGAAGGAACCAGAAAATCTAAGAACGCCACGTACTCTTAAGGAAGCGGTTATTGAACCCTTTCGTGAGTTTATCAATAGAAGCGGCTTAAAATCTGTAATTTTAGTGGTGTTTTTTGTGTTCTGCTATAAACTGGGTGATTCCATGGCTACGGCTTTGGCTACGCCTTTTTATATCGATCTTAAATATGACCTCCTAACCATTGGTCTTGTAGCAAAAAACTGCGGTATATGGTCTATGATTATAGGCGGGATCATTGGTGGAATTATCATGCTTAAGATTGGCATCAACCGCGCTCTGTGGATTTTTGGTTTTGGACAGCTAATTACAATTTTAGGTTTTGCCCTGTTAGCGCATATTGGTGCCGAGTCTGAAACCCATCCTTCGATATGGCTTTTGGCTGCGGTTCTTATTGCAGAATATCTTGGAGTCGGACTTGGTACCGCTGCCTTTGTCGCTTATATTTCGGCACAGACCTCAAAAACTTTTGCGGCTACACAGTTTGCCCTGCTTACTTCTCTTAGCGCAGTTCCTAGAACTTTCTGCAATGCCACTACGGGCTATCTTGTGGAAAGTCTGGGCTGGGAGAATTTCTTTTATCTGTGCACTGTTTTAGCAGTACCGGGTATGCTGTTGCTGATGGTAGTAGCACCCTACAATAAAGAGACAGTCTCACAACTTTGATATTTCTTTTATGTGGATGTGCAAAAATTTTTTTTTCAATTTTTGCATGATGATCTAACATTTTAGATTTATGTCGTATTATTCGCATCTTAAATGGAAAAAGTGCATGATAGATG